>NZ_JAQWGB010000090.1 GCF_029238425.1 Flavicella sp. | reverse complement strand
TATAGCAATCAATAAAGTAGGTTTCATGAACTTTATGCATAAGACCAATTATTGTTATACAAATAACAAAAAAATAACAGATAGTAAGGGATACGGATTGTTTAAATTAATATCATAAATGGTTTTCTGTATGAAAACAATAGATGACGTAAAGCCTGCACTTAAAATTTAGGTACCGAAAGGTTGATATTGAACAACTGTAAATAATCAAAGTTTTATTCTGAGAGTAATCCTTTTTTTACCCCTGCTTTGATGGCGATTTCTAGGTGGTTTTCGTTGGGTGGAATCGGACAAGAGTAATTATGGTTATAAGCACAGTAAGGGTTATAGGCCTTGTTAAAGTCAATGACAATAGTATTGTTTATGATATTACTGATAAAAACATCTACATAACGACCTCCTTCATAGGTTTCCGTTCCGTTGGTCGCATCCTTAAAAGGTAAAAATAAATAATCTTTGTAATCAAAACTAAATTTAGAATCTTGACTTTGATATATGCTTAATTGTTGTTTCTGTCCATTTAAAATAAAAGTAGCAATTGCATACTGCTGGTATAAGGGAGTTCTATTGCTGGTTGTTTCCATTTTAAACAAGGGAGCCTCAGGTGTTAATTTCAAAGAGGCAACCACAACAAGACTTTTGTCCCAGTTGTAAAAAGGAAGACCTTTGAATGTTTTTACTTCTTTGTTGCTTAATGGAGAACTATCCTTATTACCATATTGCAAGTTCAACTCTGCCTGAAAAGATTTTTGAGCAGATTCTGTTTGCGCATGACTAATACATAAAGTAAAACAGAAAATATAAGGAATAAGGTATTTCATTTTTATAAAATTGTAATTTTTGCAAGGTAATCAAAATGTTCTCCTTCTTCTAGTAGTTCGCAATGCATTCCATTGTAGTTGGCACAGCGTTGTAAAGTGTTGAAATCAACATATAACCAAGGGAAAGAGGTTTTTTTTTCATTTTTATAACTCATCTCAAAGCTTACTTCACCATAGTAGGCAACATCACTAGGAATCCAATGTTCTCCGTCCTCATCTTCGTACATATAAATGATATCAGAAGAGTCAATCAAAATTTGTCCGTTTGGGTTTAATAATGACTTTAACTTCAGTAAAAAAGGAGCCAATTTATCTAAAGTTCCACAGATTCCTGTACCATTCATCAATGCTAAAATAGTATCAAAGGATTTATTTTCTAAAGTCCAGATATCTTGAACATAACTATTGTCAATCCCTCTTTTTTGACAAACAGAAATTGCCCCTTCAGAAATATCTATAGCAGTTGTTTTTTGATTTTTCTCTTGCAAATAAACAGAATGACTTCCGGCACCAGCCCCTAAATCTAGAATATCTCCCTTGCAATGTTTCAGAGCAGTTTGTTCTAAAACAGGCATCTCCTTAAAAGAACGGAATAAATAAGGCAATGGCATTGTATCTTCTTCGGCAATAGAAGAATTGGTAATTAGATCTTCGGTATAATTCCCGTTTTGATAATCTAATAAAGCAGTACCGTAGATGTCTTTGGACATGTAGTTTTTTTGCAAATTTACTAAAATAGCGATGCAAAAAACAATTTTGAAAAAGGAAGTAAAATTAATTACAAACTTTGCAGTCTTCTTTGTTTTTATGTTCTCCTTTGAGATGCCCGTTCGCATCTAGTTTGTAGTCGCAGCAGTCCATAAAACCTTTTTTCAGCAAATCTCTTCCACGTTGAATTCTTGATTTAGCGGCAGGCAATCCGATGGATAAGGTATCGGCAGCTTTTTGTTGTTTGTAACCTTTGATTTCGGTTAGCACTAATATCTCTTTATATTTTTTTGGTAGGTTTAATATCAAGGGAAGCACACAGTCTCCTGCGTCATGTTCATCTTTGGAGTTTTCCTCAGCAGCATCGTTTGTTTCGGTTGGGAGTACAATGTCTTTTTTTCGGAAATAATCCAGAGTCGCATTGTTCGCGATAGAGAAAAGCCAAGATTTTAATCGTTTCTTTTCTTTTAACTCGTGCTTGTGAAGATGAATTTTTATAAAAACTTCTTGCAGAATATCATCAGCAACAGTTTCGTTTTTGACCTTACTGAAAATAAATTTTTTCAAGGCGAGAGAGAATTCAGACCAAATTTTTTCTGTATCCATAGTTCAATGATAATTCCTTCTCCTTAAAATATTATTTCAAAGAGAAGGAAGATTAATTAACAAATACAATTAGCGCAAGTACAAGATTCACAAGTACAGGTGGCACATTGTCCATTTTTGCATGATTCACAGTTGCATGTACAGTTTGTATTTTTCATAATGTTATCATTTAATAGTTAAAGTTACTCATAAGACGGAGGAAAGTCAAAAAAGATGCAAAAAATCCTGAAAAAAAGAAAAATTATTTCTTCAACCAACGAAAAGCTTATTTTTGCAGCACTTTAAATAAGGAAAATGGATGTACCAAAATTAGTAGAAGGAGATTTTTATTGGAATGAAGATGGATACCGTGTATTTACAGAACAATATCATCTAAAAAGAGGGTATTGTTGTAAAAGTGGCTGCAAGCATTGTCCTTATAATTATGATAAAAAAACGGATTCTTTTAAGTGATTTTTTTTGTTTAAGATTCAAGACACAAGACACAAGACACAAGACACAAGTTTCCTGGTTTCTTGATTCTTTGCTCCTGATTCCCAAAATACTGTCGAAGGGTGCTTCCTTCTACCAATCCATGTCAGTTCGAGTCATCCATATTTCATGAATTGTATCGAGAACCATTAGCACGATACTTCTCGATACTAATTTCTTCATTTCATTCATAAATTCACTCGAAGTGACAATGAAGAATAAGCATATAAGGTGTTGATAAATCTGATTCAAGTTGCAAGACTCAAGACTAAAAATCCTGATTCCTGCCACATGACTCCTGATTCCCAAAATGAGACTTCGACAAGCTCAGCCTCCGGATTTAGACTTTTTCGGACCCTGAGCTTGTCGAAGGGTGATTCCTTTCTTTATTTCACAAAAGACCAAACCAAAATTCTACTAATTTTAGAACCTTGTCCCATAGGAATTACTTTAAAGCTTTTTGCCTCCAATTTTTTAAGCAATACTTTTAGAGGACGAATATTTTCTTTTTTAGAAACAAGTGTTGTGAACCAAGTTACATTTTCTGCATGATGTTTACTCTGACGAATCATGTTTTTAAGAAAATTGATTTCACCTCCTTCACACCACAATTCATTATGTTGTCCTCCAAAATTCAAAGTCTCTGCACCTTTAGATTTTAGGTTTTTTAATTTTCGTTTTGTGGCAGAAGCAGCTTCTTCGGCCGAAGCATGGAAAGGTGGGTTGCACATACTTACTTCAAATTTTTCTCCTGCCTGAATAGCACCTCTAAAAATATCTTTGGGATTCTTTTGCAGGCGCAATTCAACAGCATCGTTTAATGCCGGATTTGATTTTAATATTTGTGTTGCAGAAGTAATGGATATCTCTTCAATATCTACACCAACAAAAGACCAACCATATTCTTGATGTCCGAGTATAGGATAAATGCAATTGGCCCCTACACCAACATCTAGAAATTTTATTTGATTCCCTCTAGGAATTTCAGTTTGGTTGTTTTCAGCCAGTAGGTCTGCTATATAATGCACATAATCCACACGACCCGGCACTGGAGAACATAAAAATCCTTTGGGGATTTTCCAATCTTTCAAATTGTAATAATGTAACAGCAAGGCCTTGTTCAAAGCTTTTACGGCATTCGGATTGAAAAAATCAATAGAGTACTCATCGTAATCATTTTTAGAAACAAAAGATTTCAAAGAAGGAAGCGTTTCAATCAATAGTTTGAAGTCGTATCTGCCATGGTGTTTGTTCCTTGGATGTAGTAGTGATTTTTCCTCTTTAGGGTTTTGTTTTTTTGACATTTTGATGTTTTTTATTTTTTATGACTCCTGTTATTTGATTTTTACTCCTTGCTGCCAAACTATGTCAGTTCGAGTGATCCATTTTTCATGGATTGTATCGAGAACCATTATCAAGAGACTTCTCGATACTAATTTCTTCATTTCATTCATAAATTCACTCGAAGTGACAATTCATCTACAACCACATAGGAATTATAAGTACCTGACTACCAGATACTTAGATCATGACTCCTCAATTCGTAAATCCTTTAAACTCTTTATTCGCTAGAATTTCAGAAACAGCGACCTGGTAATTTTTGATGTTCTTAGCTTTTTTAATTTTCTTATACACCTTTTGTGGGTTGTCAAAAGATTGAGAAAAATATTCCCAAAAGCCCAACATTTTCATTCTAATCGGAGTGGGGCCTTGTAAAAAAGCATCGTATTGTTCAAAAATAGTATCATGGAATTCCTTAAATATTTCCATGCTATTTTCAGGATATTGTGTGCTGTTTTCTTGGATCATTTTTGGTAAAAACGGATCCGCAATCAATCCACGTCCAATCATCCAATGATCTATGTTTGGAAAACGATCTTGTACTTTTTTGAAAGATGCCACACTTGTAATATCGCCGTTATAATATAACTTATGTTTGGTATTGTCAATACATTTTTGAAAGGAATCCCAATCGACACCACCTTTGTACAACTGCTTTCCAATTCTGGCATGAATGGCGATGTTTTTCAATGGATAGGTATCCAAAATAGGGAAGACGTCCTGAATTTCTTCCGGTGTTTCATAACCCATACGCATTTTCATAGAAACCGTAATGTCCGTTTCATTATGCACACGTTTTAATATATGATCTATTTTTTCGGGCTGACAAATCAAGCCAGAACCCATTCCTTTTTTTGTAACCATAGGATAGGGGCAGCCTAAGTTCCAATTCAATTCTTTATACCCCAATTCTTGAATGTATTTGACCACATACAAAAACTCCTCATCTGAGTTGGTCATTATTTGTGGGATTACCTCTAGAGTATCATTATGCTCCAAAGCCAAGTCTCTTTTGTAAGAAGATTTGATGACTAACTTTCCATTCATTCTAATATATGGAGCATAGAAGGTATCAATACCCCCAAAATATTTATGAAAGGCATTCCGAAAACGAAAATCAGTAAACCCCTGCAAAGGAGAAGAAAGTAAAGTAAGACTCATAAAAAATAGTTTCGTGGCAAAGATACATTAGTTCTTGAGTATCTCCTCCCTTAGTATCATTGAATTTACAAGAGAAAACCTAGAGTATATCATTTAAGAGGATTTGTGTAACTTTAACAAAATGACTATTTAATTAAAATTAAAAATATGATTTCAAGAGAAGTGGCGATACGCATTGGAAGACCCACAGATCATTTGGAGGAACTCACAAAAATGTATGTAGACGGATTGGGTTTTGAAGTCATCGGTGGTTTTGATCACCATGGCGATTTTAGTGGACGTATGGTGGGGCACCCAAAACATCATTATCATTTAGAATTCACAACTCATAAAACTGAGAAAGCGGGACACGCCCCTAGTAAAGAGCATTTGCTTATTTTTTATATCACGGATAAAACAGAGTATCAAGCAGCTTTGGAAAGAATTTCCAAGTCTAAATTTAAAAAAGTGATTTCTTTCAATCCATACTGGCGTAGAGGAGCAGCAACTTTTGAAGATATAGATGGGTATAGAGTAGTGCTAAATTTTGGGCCAAGTCCTTTTTAGAATATTTTGAGAACAACGTTTTGCACTATCACAAAGCTTTTTAGTTGCTTCAATATTTTTTTTCGCCGCCTTATTTAGGGATTTTATAACTTTTCTCCGCTAATACTATTATAGACTATGTTATGGCGATTGTTAAGGGGAAAATAGAAACTTTAAAAAGAATCCGAGAGGTTTTGGATACTAATGGAATCCATCAGTTTACTTCTGTTGCGGAAATCAATAGCTTTTTACAAAATTATGAAAAGGATCGGAATACCATTTTATTACATGAAAAAAATCATGTGGAAGAAGAATTAGTTGAGAAATGTACAGAGATCTCTGTTTTAGAGATGAATTACAAAAGCGAATTAGAAAAAAGAGAAGGGTGTTTTACCGCAAAAACTGAGAGGTATAAAAAACGATTTAAGATTCATAAAGAAACAAAACCGCAAGAATTAATTGATAAATCAGATCGTGCTTTATACATGATAGGTTACAAGGTTTTGGAATTGTTATTTTTTGGAATAGGAAAGTATTATCCCGGCTATGCTTCACAGAAATTAAAAAAAAATTGGCTACATAAAAAGGATCAATTTGAGAAGATGAAGTTGCAGAAAGAATCTTTAATCGCTGAAAGAAGTTCCCATAGATTAAAAGAACAAGAAAAAATCAAAAAAGTAGTAGACGATTTGAAACCGGTTATTGCGGGAGCGTTAGGTGAGAGTAGAGTGGATAAAGAATTACGTAAATTATCTGATTCATATATAGTCTACAATGATTTCTCGTTTAGCTATAATAAAATGTTTGCACATAGACCTGATGCCAGAAAAATGTACAGTGTACAAATAGATCATTTGTTGATTTCTAATGCAGGGATATTCATTTTAGAGACGAAGAACTGGAGTAAAAAATCCATAGAAAATTTAAATATGCGATCTCCTATTCAACAAATTACAAGGGCTAGAAGGGCTTTGGATTTTTATGTTTCAAATAGGGGAAATCAAAGACAAATTTTTAAAGAGACCAGCCATTGGGGAAAGAGAGAAATCCCTATTCGTAATGTAATTGTAATGATTCATGGAAAACCCTTTGGTGAGTTTCAATTTGTTGCTATCAAATTGGTACATGAATTATTAGGGTATTTAAAGACATTTAAACCAGTATTGACAGATGCTGAGGTGTATAGGCTTAGTCGTTTTTTGGAAAGTATAAAGGATTGATATTTTTTTTAGGAAAAGAACACCACTTCAACAGTATTTTAAAAGCCTCTAAAACCGTGTTGGGTTATCCGAGGCTGAGCCAGTTGAAGTCTTGTGTTTGGAAGTCGGGAGGGAGTCATGTATCAGGTATCGGGTATCAGGAATCAGAAGTCTTGACTCTTGACCCTTGAATCCTGTTTTGTAATTTCTTTGTTGTCACTTCGAGTGAATTTATGAATGAAATGAAGAAATTAGTATCGAGAAGTAGTACCCAAATAGTTCTCGATACAATCCATGAAAAATGGATCACTCGAACTGACAAGGTTGGTGTCAAGTCTTAGGAAACACCCTTCGACAAGCTCAGGGTCCGGGAGTATAATCGGAGGCTGAGCTCGTCGAAGTCTCATGCTTGGAATAAAGAGACAGTAATTAACAACTAAAAACCCAAAAATCATCCTTCCACGATTTTTTACATCTTTTGAAAGTATTCTGAGCAATTTCAAAACAATCTTATTTTCGTTTTTGAAGAATAATTATCTGTTTCTCGTATTTTTAGATTTGTAGAAAGATTAATTTTCTTTTTGATTTTAAATATCAGTGAAGTTATCTGTTTTTTTAGTGAAATTAAATTGATTCATCTTATATGTTCAATTTTGTAAGACATAAATACTAAAAAAATATTCAGATGAAATCGGCCTTATTAAAAAAATCAACAGCAAACAAAAAGCAGGGGAACAAAAGCAATCAACATGCGCCCAAGAATACTATTGAATTTATAATAAATAGTAAATATTTCAACGAAAACTATATCCCGTCTAGCAATACAAGAGCCACTACCAATTTTGCAAATTTGGCAAGAGGAGAAAATCGGCAAGAAAACTTACGAAATACCATTCAAATGATTGATCATCGTTTTAATAGCTTGGCAACATGGGACAATCCAAATTGCAATAGATATTCTGTTGAGCTTGAGATTATTTCTGTAGATATAGACATTGAGGGTAACGGTACAGCATTCCCTTCGATCGAAATATTAAAAACACATATTAACGACCATAAAACAGGCAAACGCCTTGAAGGGATTGTTGGAAATAATTTTTCTTCTTACGTCCGTGATTATGATTTTAGCGTTTTGCTTGCGGAACACAACAAAGGAAAAGACAACTATACTATTCCTGATAATTTTGGCGAATTGCATGGAAATATATTCAAGTGTTTTGTCAATTCTGAAGCATACAAAAAACATTTTAGTAAATCACCTGTAATATGTTTAAGTGTATCAAGTAATAAAACTTATCAACGAACAGGAAATCAACACCCTATTTTAGGTGTTGAATACCAAAGTAACACCTCTTCTTTAACAGAAGATTATTTCGATAAAATGGGATTAAAGGTTCGTTATTTTATACCGCCCAATAGCGTAGCTCCCTTAGCTTTTTATTTTTTTGGTGACTTGCTTGCGGATTACACGAATCTTGAATTGATTAGTACCATTGCGACAATGGAGACTTTTCAAAAAATTTACAGACCCGAAATTTATAATGCAAATGCGGTTGCTGGACAACGTTACAATCCTAGTTTAAAAAATCAAGACCATTCTATAACAAAAATTTCATACGACAGAGAAGAGCGTACCAGCTTAGGAATTGAGCAAGGTAAATTTGCAGAGCAGCATTTTATCAAGCCAAATAAAAATTTCTTAGAACAATGGTCAGCTAATTTCACAATCTAACAGCATATATTATTATGAAAAAATTATTACCAACATCAACCGTTGGAAGTTTACCCAAACCCACATGGCTTTCAACCCCAGAAAAACTTTGGTCGCCGTGGAAATTAGAGAATTCTATATTACAAGAAGGAAAACAAGATGCTTTGCGTGTTTCTTTACAAGAGCAACAATTAGCCGGACTTGATATCATTTGTGATGGTGAGCAAACGCGACAACATTTTGTCACAACTTTTATTGAGCATTTAAGTGGAGTGGATTTTGAAAATCGCAAAACAGTAAAAATTCGAGACCGATATGAAGCAAGTGTTCCAGTGGTTGTAGATAAGATTGCACGAAAAAAAGGCGTTTTTGTTGAAGATGCTAAGTTTTTGCGAAAACAAACCAACAAGCCTATAAAATGGGCATTACCAGGTCCGATGACTATGGTAGATACCTTGTACGACGATCATTACCATAGTAGAGAAAAATTGGCCTGGGAGTTTGCGAAAGTGCTTAACGAAGAAGCTAGAGAATTGCAAGATGCTGGAGTGGATATTATCCAGTTTGATGAACCGGCATTCAATGTTTTTTTTGAGGAGGTAAACGATTGGGGGATGGCTGTCCTAGAAAAAGCGATAGAAGGTTTGCATTGTGAAACAGCGGTTCATATTTGTTATGGCTATGGTATAAAAGCCAATAATGATTGGAAAAAAACCTTGGGTTCTGAGTGGCGACAATACGAAGAAATTTTCCCGAAAATTCAAAAATCTAATATCGATATAGTGTCGTTAGAATGTCACAATTCAGGTGTGCCGCTGGAGTTAATGGAACTAGTTCGTGGAAAAAAAATAATGGTAGGTGCAATAGATGTGGCTAACAACAGGATTGAAACTCCCGAGGAAGTTGCAAATACGTTGCGCAAAGCTCTTAAATTTGTGGATATTGAAAATCTTTATCCTTGTACAAATTGCGGTATGGCTCCGTTATCTCGACCAATAGCCAATGCTAAATTAAGTGCTTTGAGTAAAGGAGCAGAAATAATACGCAAAGAATTGGGAATCTAATTGAAAGACTAAAAAAAATAATTTTATTATGGATATATATATACTTTATTACCTAATCGCAGGTTCTTTTGCCGGCGTACTAGCAGGTTTATTTGGTATTGGTGGCGGTATGATCATTGTGCCCACATTAATTTACATTTTTAAAAGCCAAGGCATTCCTGATGCTGCGCTCACACATATTGGTATTGGAACCTCTCTGGCAACGATTATAGTAACCTCTATTAGTTCGCTTCGAGCACACAATAGCAAAGGAGCTGTTAATTGGGACGTTTGGAAACGTATGGCGCCAGGCTTGATCCTTGGTTCGTTAATTGGTGCGGCTATTGCAACAATGATTCATGGTAATTCACTGCAAACCATCATTGGTTTTGGTGCATTTTTGGTTGGTTTGAAAATGCTGTTTGTAAAAAATAAATCTCTAGAGGAGAATGATTTTAGTAAACTGCCATCTCCGATTGGACAAACGGGAATAGGAGGTTTTATTGGTCTTGTTTCTGCTATTTTTGGTATTGGCGGAGGTACCTTAACAGTGCCTATATTGAGCTATTGTGGTTTGAAAATTCAAAACGCAGTGGGGACTTCAGCTGCTTGTGGATTGCCTATCGCAAGTGCTGGCGCAGTTGGGTTTCTTGTGTTTGGACAATTTGTAGACCCAAACCTAAAAGAATCTTTGCCCAATGGTGTTTTTGGATTTGTACATGTATATGCCTTTATCACTGTTAGTTTTGCTAGCTTTTTTACTGCTCGTATTGGAGCAAAATTGGCACATGTTTTACCCGCTGCTACCTTGAAAAAAGCTTTTGCGGTACTGTTGCTTGTAGTGGGAGTTAAATTGATTATTGGGGGCTGAGGTTTTTAGTGTCGGAGGCTGAGCCTGTCTAATTTTGAGGCTGAACTTGTCGAAGTTGGAGGCTGAGCCTGTTGAAGTTGGAGGCTGAGCCTGTCGAAGCCTCGTTTTAGGAAATACAAATCAAGTGTATAAAAAAATGCCCTAAAAATTAGACAGGAGATGGAAAGCGAATCTTTTAAAATCAATGTTTCCTATAGCGAACTGATTAAAATTAGGATATAATCTAATAGGGATATTATGACGAAAAGATTGATATTTACAAAAAATAATAAATTGTAAAATGAAAATAATAGATCTATCAAAACCCATCCAATACAATAAATCAGACCCTTGGTTTATGAAAGTGAAAATCAAACACAAGGCGCATAAAAAAGCCACTTTGTTATTGCGTTTTTTGGGGTTGCCTAAAAAATTATTCCCCAAACAATTTATCGGTTGGGCAGATGATACCATTCAAAAAATGGGAGTACATTCAACAACACATATTGACGCTCCTTGGCATTATGCACCTACTGTAAATGGTGAGCGTGCCAAAACAGTAGATGAAATTCCTTTGGATTGGTGTTATGGTGAAGGGCTGGTAATTGACATGAAGCACAAAGAAGATTTTGATGCCATTACCGTGCAAGATCTCAAAGAATTTTTGACCAAAGAAAATCTAAGCCTTACTGCAGGAATGATTGTTTTGATCAAAACAGGAAGAGATATTTACAACGGGACCAAAGATTTTCCGAACAAAGGGACTGGAATGAGTGCTGAGGCTACAGAATGGTTGATAGATCAAGGAATCAAAGTCATGGGAATAGATTCTTGGGGTTGGGACTTGCCTTTGAAATATTTGATTAAAAAAGCCAAGGAAACCAACAACTCAGAATTATTTTGGGAAGCACATTTGGTTGGGCAACGCAAAGAATATTGTCATATAGAACAATTGGTAAATTTAGATGCATTGCCGTATACAGGTTTTAAAATTGCGGTTTTTCCTTTAAAAATTGTAGGAGCCTCTGCAGCACCTGCGAGAGTAGTGGCACTATTTGAATAAAGTAAGTTTAAAAATTAACCAGCACTTAGTTTGTGATTAAATGCTGGTTTATTTATGATGTTTTTTTTAGTTGAAATTTAAGAGTCTATAGATACCGATACTTTCCAAATTTTATTGGATGCTTGAGTGTTGCCCTGACCTCCCTGTGGGTTTTTCTTATCCGATTCGATACCCCCAAAAATATAACCAATTTTAATGTTTGAATCCAATTCTAGCGTTTCTTTTAAATCGATGATTTCAGAAGATGAAGACGTTTCTGAGTTTTTAAAACGTACTAATTTGTTGTTAGGTATTAACACCGCTTCTGAACCAAAATATTTTTTATCGGCAATAGGGTTATCAAATACATTTTCTATAACGCTACTTGTACTTTTCAATTCAGCCATGTTTGTTTGAATGTGAAGTGCAGTATTTGTAAAACCTAATTTTCCATTTCCAATTCCACCAATTAGAAAAGTGTGTTGAATATCTTTTCCATCTTTGGATTCATATAAAGAGAAATTAGGGCAAGTATATACATTGTAGTTATTTTGATTGTACGCTGAATCCTGTGTGTACCTCTTAGCGTTGCTGTTATTTTTAAATGTAGGATGTATATAGATAGCATCGCTCCATGCTGCTGGAGGAAAACCTGCTTTAAATACGCCGGCAAAAACGGCCAAGCCATTTTCAATTTTGTTATTTGTTGGGTTTTTGTAAAGTGATGGAACTATTGGGCAATCTCTTCTTCTAAAAATAGAGGAGGTATCAGATGACGGTAAAGTAGGATATTCAACATCAGAAATTGCTGAACATTGCATATTAATTAACAAACCGTATTTTACAAAACTAGGAGTTAAAGTAAATGGATATACAGCATCAGCATATTTTTGTCCTTGCTGTGCAGTTGCTCCAAAATTTTGTCCAAATGACAAATAAAAGGTGTCATTAAAATGCAATAATTCACCGCCCGTTACGGCAAAGTTAGAATGACTACCAAATGCAAATAGGTTTTTAGCATCGACATTTACATAATCTCTTTTTACTAAAGCAATCAAAGATGGAATATGTATTTGTGCAATTTGGTTATAAGTAATGTAATTTTCTGATTTACCAGTAAAGCTTTCTGGGCCGTATCCTCCTGCTATATATAGATATTCTCCTACTTGTGTAGAAAGTGAATTTGTATTTCTAAAAACGGTTATAAACTCCTTTAAAATTGATGAATAACTTTTGAAATTAGAATTTATAATAGCTTCTAATTCTTCGATAGTAATAGATATAGAGAGATCTTTACTAACATCATAAACATAGATGTTTTGGTTGAATGCTTTCTCAAGAAAAGAGGTACTTGCATAATTTCCATTAAGGTTATGAAGGCCTTCATTTGTCCCCGCAATTAGCAACCAATTATTTTGATCAACACCATGAGCAAAGGATTGCAATTTTGGTGCGTTCTTTTTTGAGGTTAGTTCTACTGCTACCGATAAAGATTTTTGCTCCTCTATTTCTACGAGATTTTTTAGTTCTATTGACATCGCTATATGTTTTTAGATTCCTACTCTATTGATAAGGCTTTTCGGATATCGCCTGTATGAAAATGAGTTTCATTGTTAGCATTAAAATTCATGAATAATTAGTTGTGTTTTTATTTTTTGATCTAAGCAACTGATTTATCAATATAAAAGTTGAAATTTGTGGTATAAGTGAAATCTTGCTTGTCAGATTCTTGAAAATATTCGGAACAAGCAAAATCTTGTTTAATTCAATGTATTTGTAAAATGAGTTTTCCAGAAAAACAATTCGATAAACTAGAAAAAAATGACAAAGACTCATCTGAAAATATTTCGGAGGAGCTTTTTAAAACAATTACGAATGAAGAATTAAATGCAGTAGATCCTTCTCGAAAAAACAGAAAACAAGCTACACCAGAGCAATTGGCAAATCCTTTTCATGGGGTGAAACTCAAAGAAGTGTTGGATCGTTTGGTTGATTTTTATGGTTGGGAATACCTTGGAGAAAGGACTAATATCCGTTGCTTTAAATACAATCCCAATAGGAAGTCGAGTCTTGGCTTTTTAAGAAAAACGCAATGGGCAAGGGAGTTTGTAGAAGATGTATATCTAGAGATGTTAGACGATATTGAAAAAAAAGAAAATGAAAGCACAAAATAACCATATCAATTATATAGAGTTCAAAGCCAAATACTTGAAACAAACGGAGGTGTTTTATCAGAATGTCTTTGGGTGGCAGTTTACTTCTTATGGCCCCAATTATGTTGCTTTTGCTGCAAGTGGGGTAGAAGGTGGTTTTGAAAAAACGGATGAACCCATTGTGAATGGTGTTTTGGTGGTGTTGTATCACACCAATTTAGAGGAAGTGTTAGAGAAAGTAACAGCTGCTGGTGGAAGTATTTCAAAAGAGATTTTTTCTTTTCCAGGAGGAAAGCGTTTTCAGTTTTTAGATCCTTCAGGGAATGAATTGGCGGTTTGGTTGGAGATTTAGTGGTACATCATAAAAGATTGTCTTTTCCTTAACGATTGTTTTTTTGGAATTTAGTTTGTTCTGTTGTAACTTCAACAGGCGATAAATGCAAGCAACTCATAGTTGTACTCACCTTAAAATAAACGTACTATCATGAAAGAGGAAAAGAAAAAATTGACTTCGGTTTCCGGACGTCCAATTGCAGAAAATCAGAATGTAAAAACAGCTGGAAAGCGTGGTCCATTACTCATGGAAGATTTTTGGTTCTTAGAGAAATTAGCTCATTTTGATAGAGAGGTAATTCCTGAGCGAAGGATGCATGCAAAAGGTTCCGGTGCCTTTGGAACTTTTACGGTAACGCATGATATAAGCCAATACACCAAAGCAAAAATATTTGCTGAGGTTGGGAAGCAAACAGAAACTTTTGTTCGTTTTTCTACTGTTGCGGGAGAAAAAGGAGCAGCGGATGCCGAGCGTGATATACGTGGATTCGCAGTGAAATTTTATACTGAAGAAGGGAACTGGGACTTGGTAGGAAACAATACACCGGTATTTTTTCTAAAAGATCCTTATAAATTCCCAGATTTGAACAAAGCGGTAAAACGTGATCCAAAGACAAATTTAAGAAGTGCAAATCACAATTGGGATTTTTGGACCTTATTGCCAGAGGCTTTGCATCAAATAACGATTACCATGAGTGACAGGGGAATTCCAAAAACCTACCGTCATATGAATGGTTATGGAAGTCATACTTTTAGTTTTATCAATGACAATCAAGAGCGTTTTTGGGTGAAGTTTCATTTAAAATGTGCGCAAGGAATTCAAAATTTAAGTGATGCTGAATCTGAAAGTATCATTGGGAAGGACAGAGAAAGTCATCAAAGAGATTTGTTTGAATCTATTGAAAAGGGCGATTTTCCAAAATGGAATTTAAAAGTCCAAATCATGCCAGAAGCTGAAGCGAAAGATTATCGTTTCAATCCTTTTGATTTGACCAAAGTTTGGCCTCATACGGACTATCCTTTGATAGATGTTGGGGTGTTGGAGTTGAATAAAAATCCTGAGAATTATTTTGCGGATGTAGAACAGTCTGCTTTCAATCCAGCCAATGTAGTACCCGGAATTGGATTCTCTCCAGATAAGATGTTACAAGGAAGGTTATTCTCTTATGGAGACGCACAACGTTACCGTTTGGGAGTGAATCATTATCAGATTCCTGTAAACAAACCAAAATGTCCGTTTCATAATTCGCACCGAGATGGTGCCATGCGTGTAGATGGTAATGAAGGCGGTTCTATACATTATGAACCGAATAGTTATGGACAATGGGCAGAAAGTCCTGAACACAAAGAGCCACCAATGGAATTAGACGGTGCGGCTTTTCATTACGACCATAGAGAAGATGACGATTATTATACACAGCCAGGTGAGTTATTCTCCATCATGAGTCCAGCGCAACAGCAAACTTTATTTGACAATACTGCAGCCCAAATAGGAGGAGCTGAGCAATTTATTCAAGAAAGGCATGTAGTCAATTGTTATAAAGCAAAGCCTGCTTATGGAGAAGGAGTTGCGAAAGCCTTAGGACTTGATATTAGTAAAATAGATCTGTCTTAAGCTAGGCTCGTAAATCAATACAAAGGTCAGATTACTACTCGTAATTTGGCCTTTTTGTTTTTAGAATGAGAGTTGGTTGAAAATAATAAATATTCCAACTTTTGTAACACAAAGCTTTTGACTATTTTCGCAGCTCTTAAATAGTTATATATGATTTCGGTAGATCAAATTGCAGTAGAATTTAGCGGTGAAGCCTTGTTTAGTGATGTTTCGTTTGTGATAAATGAAAATGACAAAATTGCCCTGATGGGTAAAAATGGCGCAGGGAAGTCTACCATGATGAAAATTATTGCTGGAGTGCAAAAAGCAACTAGAGGAAATGTACGTTGTCCCAAAGAAGCCGTGATTGCCTATTTACCACAGCATTTATTGACAGAAGATAATTGTACTGTTTTTGAAGAAGCAGAAAAAGCCTTTGCACATGTGTTCGAAATGCGTGATGAAATGGATCGTTTGAACAAAGAGCTAGAAACGCGTACCGATTACGATTCGGATGAATACATGAAAATCATTGAAAAGGTATCTGATTTAGGAGAAAAATATTATGCTTTAGAGGATGTAAACTATGATGCTGAGGTTGAAAAAGCTTTGGGAGGATTAGGTTTCAAACGTGAAGATTTTACCCGTCAGACCAGTGAGTTTAGTGGTGGATGGCGTATGCGTATAGAACTGGCAAAAATACTATTGCAAAAACCTGACTTGATTTTGTTAGATGAGCCTACCAATCACGTAGATATTGAATCGGTAATTTGGTTAGAAGATTTTTTATTGAACAAAGCGAAAGCGGTTGTGGTCATCTCTCACGACAAGGCATTTATTGATACCATTACCAACAGAACCATTGAAGTAACAATGGGAAGGATATATGACTACAAAGCCAACTACTCTCATTATTTAACGTTGCGTGAAGAACGTAGAGAGCATCAAATAAAAGCCTACAAAGAGCAGCAAAAATTTATAGCTGATACCAAAACTTTTATAGATAAATTTAAAGGAACGTTTTCAAAAACCAATCAGGTACGTGATAGAGAACGTATGTTAGAGAAATTGCAAATCATTGAGGTAGATGAAGTAGACAATGCAGCATTAGCTTTAAAATTTCCGCCTGCACCAAGGTCTGGTGATTATCCAGTTCAAGCAGAGAGTCTTTCAAAAGCATACGGAAATCATGTGGTTTTTAAGGATGCCAATATGTCCATTTCAAGAGGAGAAAAAGTTTCTTTTGTAGGAAGAAATGGAGAAGGAAAATCTACCATGATCAAAGCGATTATGGGAGAAATTGATTTTGAAGGAACTTGTGAACTAGGACATAATGCCAAAGTAGGATATTTTGCTCAGAACCAAGCCGCTTTATTAGACGAACAATTGACGGTTTTCCAAACGGTAGATCAAGTAGCAAAGGGAGATATCAGAACACAGATAAAAAATATTTTAGGTCGTTTTATGTTTTCTGGAGATGCCATAGACAAAAAGGTAGGCATGCTTTCTGGTGGAGAAAAAACAAGATTGGCCATGGTGAAATTATTGTTAGAGCCTGTAAATGTGTTGATTTTGGATGAGCCGACCAATCATTTAGATATCAAATCAAAAGATGTATTAAAAGAAGCATTGTTGAATTTCGATGGAACCTTGATTTTAGTATCGCATGATCGTGATTTCTTAACTGGACTTTCTGAAAAAGTATTTGAGTTCAAAGACAAAAGAGTCATTGAACACTTTGAAACAATCGATGCCTTCTTAGAACGCAATAAAATCGAAACCTTGAAACAAATAGATTTGTAGGTTTTAGACTTTTCCGCACCCTGAGCTTGTCGAAGGGTTACTTTTGATTCTTGCTTTCTGACTTCTGAGTTGCTACTAGTTGTTTCACCTCGATAAAATGATATCTTAGCGTATTCTTCGTCTATTTGACTATATAAAGAATATAGCTATATTTAAAAAAAGTTTTCCTTTGAAGTACCAAACAAAATCTAAGACAACAATAGTTTTAGATGGTTAAAGCAAACATTATGAAAAATAGTAAACTAATTGTAATTGCACTACTTCTTGCAGTAGTGGTTATGTCGTGCAAAGATTCTCAAAAATCAGTTCAAAAAGAAACAAGTGATTCCGCTATTTTTGAGTCGAAAGTAATAGAAAGTGCTATTGCTTATCAGAAAGCTGGAGGAAAGGCAGAATTTATAGAAGGTGAGGTACTTCAAATTACTGATGAAAACTATGCACATGCCGAAACCGCTAAAAATTATCGCAATTGGATGGTAAAAGGAGCGAATGAGGGAATCTCACATTTGCGCATCATGGCTCCTAGGGGCGAAAAAGCACCAACCGTACAAATGAATCACGATTGTCTGTATTCTGTGGCGATTACCAAAGTAGTAAATGGAAAAATATCCTTTGAAATTCCGGAAGATGTATTGGTATATACTTCTGTGCAAGTAATTGACCAATATGGTCATGGACAACATTATATTGTTACTAAAGGAAGACATACAGTAAAACTTGATACCGCCGATGGAACCACGCATGCTTTTTTGATTTTTAGAAGTGGGTTGGAGAAAGGTATAGAGGTTGCGAAAGAAAATCAGAATAAATTAACAACTTGGGGATTGGTCTCGGGAGATTTTAAAGTACCTAATTACGACTTTGCTGCTGTAGATGCAAAAACTGATAAGTTGAGAAGTGAAGTTGTAGGGAAAGCATTTTATTATACCTTTCCAAGAAATGAAAAAGATGTTACAGATCGTCATCAATGGAATTTAGAATGTGCGCTGGGTTGGGGAGGAGCTTCTCCAATAGTCAACGAGTCTAATTTGTATAGCAATTCAAAAATGTACAGTGGTAAAAAAAGTTATACTACTACTTTTATGAATCCAGAATCTGTTTATTTTTCTTCAATTACAGTGTATGATGCAAGACGTTATTTATTTGAAGACGAAGCTGTGAAAAATGTCAATAGCAATACCTGGGTGGTAAATAGTGATAATACAGTTACCATATCATTCAATTGCGGAGAAGGAGCTATAAATAATATTGACACCAAAGGACAAGATTATACATTTACCGTAAGGTATTATGGAGTTACAGATCAGGTGGTGAGAGCAAATAATAAAGACGCGGTTCCTAATAGATTGAATCCAATGTTTATGATGGAAGAGCTTAAGAAATAATAAAATTATTCAAATAACATATATAAAAAGCGACACTTTGTGTCGCTTTTTTGTTTTAGAAAGACTCCTGCTTCCCAACATGAGGCTTCGACAGTATTTCGAGAGCCTCAACAACCAGCTCAGCCTCCGGTTAAACTACTCGGACCCTGAGCTTGTCGAAGGGTGGTTCCTACTATTATCAATCAACCCTGTCAGTTCGAGTGATCCATTTTTCATGGATTGTATCGAGAACAGCTGGCACGATACTTCTCGATACTAATTTCTTCATTTCATTCATAAATTCACTCGAAGTGACAATAAAGTAATAATCGCAATACTTATGGTTATACCTCATTCAAGACTCAGGATACAAGGCTCAAGATACAGGACACATAATTCTTGATTCTTGCTTCCTGCTTCCTGCTTCTTAATTCTCAACATGAGACTTCGACAAGTTCAGCCTCCGATTATAGACTCGTTTGGACCCTGACCTTTTCGAAGGGCTACTCCTGATTCTTGTTTCCTGACTCCTGACTCTTGATTCCCATCACGAGAGTTCGACAAGCTCAGCCTCCGATTAGAATCCCGACCCCTTAGCCTGTCGAAGGGCGCTTCCTGTTATTTGTTTTTTAGCTCTTTCGGAAAACTCTCAATAGCAGTTATTTTCATGTTTTTATAAAAAATTTCCGCAGCTTCTGATTGTATTTGAATTTTACCTTTGGTAACCGGAATGGTTTTACCACTGATATCATAACGAGCATTTTTCACTCGATTGACTACATGTCCATTCACTAGATGGATACTTTCATTGCCCAAAACATAGATTTCTAGTTTATTCCATTCTCCATTTTTGTTTTCAAATAATTCTGATTTACTAGCTTGACCAGATTCAAAACCAGTACCCCATTTAAGAGGAATAAGGTCTCCTTTTGGGTTGTAGATAAAATGTTTTTTGCCATTGTTATTTAGTTTTCCGGTAGAAGGCACATCACCATAAACATCTCCAAGTGCAATAAAATCTCCACAATCACCCTCTTGAACTTGAAATTCTAAACTTGCCATCCAAACATTCCAAAATGCTCCATGAACACCTTTAGCATGGTATAGTATTCCGCTATCCCTTTTGTCTTTTAACCGTGGTTCCCATTTTTTAGTACCCCATTTGAATTCAGTTTCAAAATGATAATTTTGATATTCATTTTTAGTTGTCAAACCACCATAAATTTCTCCAGTAATATGTAAAACATCCTCATTATTTTCTTTAATAACAGAGAATACATCCTTTACATCATTATTAAGTCCTAAAGATTTACTGGTTCTTACATCGTCAGATTTTTCAAAATCTATATCAACGGATGTATGTACGCCTCCCATAAAGACATCCCATTTACTCAATTTTGTGTCAAGTAGGTTTTCGCTTCCTTGCTTGATTTCAACTTCAGATTCACCCAAACACCACACGATTCCATTTTTTAAATGAGTCAAGAAATTTGGATCCTGATAAGAGGCATTTGTATGTCCCATACCTGTATAAAATACACGGCCTCCTTCGTAATGATGGTACCAAGAAATAGGATGCTCTGCATGCATTTGTTTCCCTGAATAACTTGATTCATCAAGAGTCAAAAGAATATTTGCATGAGCTTCAAC
>NZ_JAQWGB010000055.1 GCF_029238425.1 Flavicella sp. | reverse complement strand
TTTGTGCTTTTAAAAATCTAAGCAATAAAGCTTTTAACATTTAAGACTCAATGATTCTATTCTTTCAACGCAATACCACTGTATTTGCAGTTCAAACCAAAGAACTATCACAAGAAAACATTCAAAAATTAGTTTGGCTTTTTGGAAACGCTACACAAGCAGAAGCATCAGCAATTGATGGTTACTTTGTAGGTCCAAGAAAAGAAATGATTACTCCTTGGAGTACCAATGCCGTAGAAATTACTCAAAACATGAGTATTGAAGGAATCATCAGAATTGAAGAATTTACAAAAGTAGATTCTAAAGATGCTGCTATTGATCCAATGTTACAGGTATTGTATACAAACTTAGATCAAGAATTATTTACGATTGATGTAAAGCCACAGGCTGTTTTAGATATTGAAGATATTGAGGCATTCAACCAGCAAGAAGGACTTTCTTTAAGCGAAGATGAGGTTGCTTATTTAGAAGGAATGTCTGAAAAAATTGGAAGAAAATTGACAGATTCTGAAGTATTCGGTTTTTCACAAATCAACTCAGAACACTGTAGACATAAAATATTCAACGGAACATTTGTTATTGATGGAGAAGAAAAAGATATTTCTTTATTCAAAATGATTCGTAAAACATCAGAACAAAATCCAAATGGAATTGTATCCGCATACAAAGATAACGTAGCTTTTGTAAAAGGTCCGAAAGTGGAGCAATTTGCACCAAAATCTGCTGACAAACCTGACTTTTACGAAACAAAAGAATACGAATCTGTAATTTCATTAAAAGCAGAAACTCATAACTTTCCAACAACAGTAGAGCCTTTTAATGGGGCGGCAACTGGATCTGGAGGAGAAATTAGAGATAGATTGGCTGGAGGTAAAGGATCTTTACCATTGGCGGGTACTGCGGTATACATGACTTCTTACTCTCGTTTGTCTGAAAACAGACCATGGGAAACTATGCAAGAAAGAGATTGGTTGTACCAAACTCCAATGGACATCTTAATCAAAGCCTCTAATGGTGCATCTGACTTTGGAAACAAATTTGGACAGCCTTTAATTTCTGGTTCTTTATTGACTTTTGAAGCAGATGAATCTGCTACAAGTTCTGACTCTCTAAGAAAATTAGGATTTGATAAAGTAATCATGCAAGCCGGAGGTATTGGATATGGTAAAAACGAGCAAGCATTGAAAGATACTCCAAACGAAGGTGACAAAATTGTCATTTTAGGTGGAGATAATTATAGAATTGGTATGGGTGGAGCTGCGGTTTCATCTGCTGATACCGGAGGAATGGACAGTCAAATTGAATTGAATGCTGTACAACGTTCTAATCCAGAAATGCAAAAACGTGCTGCCAATGCCGTTCGTGGAATGGTTGAAAGTGATGTAAACCCTATCGTATCTATTCATGATCACGGTGCAGGTGGACACTTAAACTGTTTGTCTGAATTGGTAGAAGACACTGGAGGAAAAATCGATTTAGATAAATTACCTGTTGGAGACCCTACTTTATCTGCCAAAGAAAAAATAGGAAACGAATCTCAAGAAAGAATGGGATTGGTGATCAACGAAAATGATGTAGATTTTTTAAAGCGTGTTGCTGATAGAGAACGTTCTCCTATGTATACTGTTGGTGATGTTACCAATGATGATCAATTTACATTTGAATCTGCTACCACTGGTGAAAAGCCAATGGACTTGTCTATGAATGATATGTTTGGAAGCTCTCCAAAGACAATCATGAACGATACCTCTATCAATAGAAAATACAATGCTTTATCATATGAAGCTACTAACATACACGAATACTTAGAAAATGTATTGCAATTAGAAGCTGTTGCTTGTAAAGATTGGTTGACAAACAAAGTAGACCGTTGTGTGGGTGGTAAAGTTGCCAAACAACAAACGGCTGGACCTTTGCAATTACCATTGAATGACGTTGCTGTGATGGCCTTGGATTACAAAGGAAAAGAAGGAATTGCTACAAGTATAGGACATGCTCCTGTTGCTAGTTTGATCGATGAAGTTGCTGGATCTAGAAATGCAATCGCGGAATCTCTTACAAACTTAGTATGGGCTCCATTAGAAGAGGATTTAAAATCTGTTTCTTTATCAGCGAACTGGATGTGGCCTTGCAAAAACGAAGGAGAAGATGCTCGTTTGTTCAACGCTGTAGAAGCTGTTTCAAACTTTGCTATTGAATTAGGAATCAATATTCCTACAGGAAAAGATTCTTTATCTATGAAACAGAAATACCCTAATGAAGAGGTAATCTCTCCAGGAACGGTTATTATTTCTGCTGCAGGACACTGTAATGATATCAATAAAGTAGTAGAGCCTGTTTTCCAGAAAAAAGCACAAAACAAAATTTATCATATAGACTTCTCAAACGATAGCTTTAAGCTAGGAGGTTCTTCTTTTGCACAAGCAGTTGCCGGAATCGGAAATGAAAGTCCAAATATCAACAGCTCAGAGAAATTCAAAACTGCCTTCAATACGGTTCAACAATTGATCAAAGAAGAAAGAATTTTAGCTGGTCATGATATTTCTGCAGGTGGTATGATTACTACTATTTTAGAGATGTGTTTCTCTCAAACGATGGTAGGAGCAAATATTGACATCACTGCTCTTGGAGAAGCAGACACTGTAAAAGCATTGTTCTCAGAAAATAGCGGTGTCATCATCCAATCTGATGATGCTGAAATAGAAAATATATTGACTGCAAATGGTGTTGCTTTTACTGTTTTAGGAAACGCAATCAGAAGTAGTGAGGTTACTGTTAAAAATGGTGATACTACGGAAGTATTTAATGTTGCATATTTACGTGATATCTGGTTTGGAACTTCTTATTTATTAGACGACAAACAAACGGCAAACGGATTGGCTACAGCTCGTTTTAACAATTATAAAGAGCAGCCTTTACAATTTGACTTCCCAACAAACTTTGACGGAAAACTACCTGAATTGGATGCTAGTAAACCTAGACCTAAAGCAGCGATTATTCGTGAAAAAGGATCTAACTCGGAAAGAGAAATGGCAAATGCTATGTACTTAGCTGGTTTTGATGTAAAAGATGTTCATATGACTGATTTAATTTCAGGACGTGAAAACTTAGAAGATGTACAGTTTATTGGAGCAGTTGGAGGATTCTCAAACTCTGATGTTTTAGGATCTGCGAAAGGTTGGGCCGGAGCTTTTTTATACAACGAAAAAGCAAAAGCTGCCTTGGATAATTTCTTTAAAAGAGAAGATACTTTATCGATCGGAATCTGTAATGGATGTCAGTTATTTGTAGAATTAGGTCTGATCAATCCTGATCATGAAGAAAAACCTAAAATGGGACATAATGATTCTTTCAAACACGAAAGTGGATTTACCTCTGTAGCGATTCAAGAAAACAACTCTGTGATGTTAGGTTCTCTTGCAGGAAACACTTTAGGAGTTTGGATTTCGCATGGTGAAGGAAAATTCAACTTACCATACAACGAAGAAAAATACAATATCGTTGCTAAATACGGTTACGAAGGATACCCAGCAAATCCAAATGGATCTGACTTTAATACAGCTATGATGACTTCAAACGATGGTCGTCACCTAGTAATGATGCCTCATATTGAACGTTCTATTTTCCAGTGGAACTGGGCCAACTACCCTGTTGGAAGAAAAGATGAAGTCTCTCCTTGGTTAGAAGCTTTTACAAATGCTAAAAACTGGTTAACGAAATAACAGCCAGCTACTATAAAAAATACAAGTCCCTCAAGTAATTCTTCAGGGACTTTTATTTTGGGTTCATTGGAACCCAACAATTCAACTTTAATGAAAAAAATCTTTGTTACACTAGAAATCCAATGCTCGAAATCACCTGCTTTTAATTTATTTAATCACATGTTAATCAATTGTTTATAATGGGCTCTTTTTTTAACCTTTCGTATTTAATCTAGCGTTAATTCAGTATTTTTAAGTTATTCATATTTTAATCTCTAAAAAAAATACAAACAAGGTGCGGATGACTAAGTTTACTTCAATATTATTTTTGTTAATCATTTTTGTTTCTTGCGAAAACGAAAATAGTTCTCCTAGTACTTCTGACTCAAAGGAACTTGATTTTATATCTGCCGTAGATATATCAAGCTTTCCTGAAATTTCGAATACACAGCCTGCCTTTTATGACCTAAAAGGTAACCAAAGCGACTTTTTAACCCTTTTAAAATCGCAAGGCGTCAACACAATACGATTAAGACTATGGGTAAATCCCAAGAACGAACATTCTTCATTTTTAGAAGTAAAACAGTTTTCTCAAACATTGAAATCAAAAGGTTTTCAAATTTGGCTTACAGTACATTATTCAGACATCTGGGCAGATCCTTCTCAACAAATCATTCCCAAAGACTGGCTTAACCATTCATTTAGTGAATTAAAGGAAGAAGTATACCATTATACGGAGAAAATAATACAGGAAATAGAACCCGATTTTGTCCAGATTGGAAATGAAATCAACAATGGATTTTTACATCCCTTCGGTGATATATTTAATAATCATCAGCAGTTTCTTGAATTATTAGACACAGGTATTTTAGCCGTAAGAAAGACATCTTCCACCACAAAAATCATTTTACACTATGCTGGCATAAAAGGTTCTGATTGGTTTTTCAACGAAATAAAAGATCTAGACTATGACATCATTGGTTTGTCCTATTATCCTATTTGGCATGGGAAAGATTTGAATGCACTTAAAGACGACCTACAATTACTCAGCAATCTCTACAATAAAGATATTCTCATTGCAGAAACAGCGTATCCGTTTCGGCTTGACTGGAACGATTGGACTAATAATATTGTTGGACTTGAAGAACACTTAATTCTCCCTGAATATCCTGCAACTCAAGATGGACAAAAAAACTTTATTAGAAAAATAAAGGAGATTGTCAAGGAAACAAAAAATGGACTAGGCTTCTGTTATTGGGGAGCTGAACTAATCGCATGGAACGGAAATAAATCTCAAGAGGGCTCGTCCTGGGAAAACCAAGCATTATTTGACTTTAGCAATCAAGCTTTACCAGTTTTAGAAGAGTTTCATCTAAATTAACTCAAATATTCTGAGTTCAGAAATTAATTCAAAATATTTTCATGGAAGTCTAAGAGTATTTTATTAACTTAAGATTTCAGTTAAAGTACTGGTTTAAAAACTTAATAGTACCTTATTCTTTTGAACAATAAAAACACATCTAAACCTATAAGAAATCATGTCAAAATTCCAAAATAACGTTTTTTTTATCCATCCCTTATCTGAGGTGCAAACCGAAAACATTGGAATTCAAACTAGAATTTGGCAACATTCAATTGTAATGAAAGACGTAATTATTGGAAAAAACTGTAATATTAGTTGCCATACCTTTTTAGAAGACAATGTAATTATAGGAAACAACGTTACCATTAAGTCAGGTGTATTTCTTTGGGATGGTATGAGAATTCAGGACAATGTATTTATTGGACCCAACGTTACCTTTACGAATGATAAATATCCACGTTCCAAAAGCTACCCTGAAAAATATCAATCAATCCTGCTAAAAAAAGGAGCTTCCATTGGTGCCAACTCAACGATACTAGGTGGAGTGATTATTGGTGAAAATGCAATGATTGGAGCAGCTAGCCTTGTGACAAAGAATATACCTGACGGTGAACTTTGGTTTGGTTCACCTGCAAAATTTATTCGAAAAATATAAAATCATTTTCCTAAATAAAAAAAGTGATTCTCAGCATCTAAAACAGATTAGTTACTTTTATAGTCCTTAAAACTGAGATATCATCATTATGGAACATCCATCAAAAATAATTATTGGCTGCATGACTTGGGGAGCCTGGGGAAAGCAACTAACTATTCAACAACAGAGTGAAATGATAGAATTTTGTGTTGCACAAGGAAATACCACTTTTGATCATGCTGATATTTACGGTGATTATACCAGTGAAGCTCATTTTGGAGAGGCCTTTGCAAAGAGCTCTGTACAACGAGAAGCTATCCAACTGATTTCAAAATGCGGAATTCAACTTGAAGGAGGTGTCAGAAACAATAGATTGAAACATTATAACTACTCTAAAGAATATATTATTTGTAGTGCTGAAGAATCTCTTAGAAAACTAAAAACAGACTATTTAGATACTTTTCTATTGCATAGACCAAGCCCATTAATGGAACCTGATGAAATTGCAGAAGCTATTTCTAAACTCCAAGCTGAAGGAAAAATAAAAGCTTTTGGAGTCTCCAACTTTACACCATCTCAAGTAAATTTGATTGCAACAAAAACACCTATCTCTGTCAATCAAATTGAGTTTTCTTTAACGCAACATACTGCTATGGAAAATGGTACGCTAGATCAAATGCTACAACATAATATTCAACCCTTAGCCTGGAGCCCTTTAGGTTTTATTTTTAGAGAATCTAATGACAAAACAACCCAAATCAAAATACTATTGGGTGACCTTTCTGCAAAATACAACACGACTGAAGATGTTATTTTATTAAGTTGGATATTAAAACATCCTGCTAAAATTTCTCCTGTTATCGGAACCACTAACAAACAAAGAATTTTAAACGCCAATACAGCCTTGAGTGTTAATCTGGAATTAGAAGAATGGTTCCAACTATTAGAATTGAGTAAAGGAAAACCGGTTGCTTAAAATTTCTAAGAAACTTTATATAGAGGCAATATAATTACTCAAATCATCACCGCGTTCTAATCCCATTTTTTTTCGAATCCGGTGTCTTGAAATGTGCACGCTACTCACAGAAATATTTAATAGTCGTGCCATTTCTTTGCTATCAAACTTTAACTTGATCAACGCGCAATGTTTTTCGTCTGTTGGAGTTAAGCTATCGTGTTGCAACCTCAATCTTTTATAAAAATCTACATTTACCTCTGTAAATCTTAGATTAAAACTTTGCCATAAATCTTTATTCTCACTGTTAATCTGTTGTTTTACTTTTACATAGTCATCGGGTGAATGCTCTTTTATCAAGCCCAATAAAGATTCAATTTTTTTATCTTTCTCTATCAGTTGTAAGGCAGATACTGTCAGCTCTTTGCTTTTTGTTTCTGACATTAATTCATATTTTTCTTTACTATGTTTTTCTTGAATCAAAACTTGTTGCTTTTCCAACTGCAAGCGTTTCACCTTTGCTTTGTGTGAAAAAACTAAGGTAAACAACACACATACTACAAATATCAAACACAGTACAAAAACCAACTGAATCTGAATTTTGTTTTTCTTAGCAAGGTTTAATTCTTGACTTAAAATTTCTTTATTCTTTTCAGCAATTGTTTCTTGATACTTATTTTTAATCTCAAACATTTTACTATTATTCGTACTTCTAATACTAAACAAACTATCTGCAATTTTAGTTGACGATTCTAAATATTTATAGGCAACTTTCACTTGATTTTTATCTTTATAAAGTGTCGCCAACTTTCTTAGAACATCGGTTTTAAAATCCGTATGGGATTTATAAAGTTCCATGTCAAAAAGACTTTTTTCATAATAATAAACCGCCTTGCTTGGAGTTTTTTTTGCAACATACAAATCTCCTAATACAGCATAGACTATAATTGTAAAATGTTTTTTCTCATTTTCTAAATCTTCTTTTGCTTTTAATAAATACTTTTCAGCAAGTTCTAACTTGTTCTGTAAAAAATAGATGGTTCCTTTTTCAGTGTTTATATACGGATTCCCTTTAGAATTGACATATTTTTGTGCGCCATACATTCCACAGCTATCCAAATACACCATGGCCTGATCAAACCTTTTCGCTTTCCTATATTGAACCGCCAAACTGAAATAAGCTTTTCCCAACCTAACATTTAAATCATCTGTCTTATTTAAGCTCGTTTTCACAAAAGCTAGTGCTATATTCTTATGCTTTATTGCTTCATCTTCCTGACCATATATACTATACAAAACTCCTAATTCGTCATGAATTATAGATTGTTTTGAATCAATTTGTGCTGCATCAGCCAAAACCATCGCATTCCATAAATGCTCATAAGCATCTGTATATTGACCATTGTTTTTATCTTCATTAGAATACTCTAAATACAAATCAATTAAAGCAATAGTATCCTTGCTTTGCAAAAGGATCATTTCTTTATTTTCCGGTTCCCATTTATTCTCCTTCTTTATCTTTTCTTGAGCCGACAAAGAACTAGGTATCCAGCAAAGAATAGTAAATACAATAGACAAAAATGATATTCTATATTTTTTAATCATAGCGACCAATGTAGTTAATAATTATGATTGACAAACTAATGGTAAAGTTTTTTTTAGCCACAAAACCAAACAGTAAAGTTATTGTAAAGTCTTATTTCACAACACTTACAGGCCTAAAACATAATTTTGAAGTATCAAATTATATTTTGAAACCAACTAAACCCTAGTCTACAAATCTACAAGGTTTGACGACTTAATAAACTATTTTAAACATGATAAAAACTGATTTAAACAAAATTAAAGCAAGCTCAATTATTTTTATTTTTTGCCTCTTTTCAATTGTTAGTATTTCTTGTTCTGAGGACAAGGCAGAGGCCATAGAAGAAACAGAAACTCCTACCGATGACACAAAACAGGAAGAAGAAGAAGAGCCAGTAGAACCAGAAAAAAAATGTAGCCTCAATCCAAAAGATGGTTTGTTAATTTTGGAAGCAGAAAGTTTTGATTTGAAAGGAAAATGGAGAATCAAAGAAGATGAAAAAGCCTCTGGAGGAAAGTATATTGAATACTATGGATATAATAGCTACAATGCTCAAAATCTAGATCATGAAATATCAATAAAATTTAATATCCCTGAAGCTAAAAACTATTTGGTGAAATGGTATATGAGACAGCCTGATCATGCGGAAGGCGATAAATCTAACGATGTATGGATGTATTTCCCTGGAAATATTGGATATGCCTGGGTAAATAATGAATCTGTAGTTCTGGAACATTATGAGAAATTTGTGAGTCGAGGAAAAGTAGAGTTTACCTATGGTGGAGCATTAGACTTGCACAACCCTAAATCTAGTTCTTGGTTTACGGTGCGTTTCCCAGAGCCTGGTGAATATACACTAAAGATTTGTGCAAGATCAGAAGAGTTTCAATTGGACAAAATGGTGCTTTCTTCTGGAATTACAAACGATGAAGCGATGGCGCAATCTAAAGACGTTACAGAAACTATCATTTGTGAATAATTCTATTAAATTTTCTCTATGAAAAGTAAGCTCATATTTTTTACGTTTTTTTGTTCTGTATTACACAACTTACAAGCACAAGATCTGCAATACAACAACTATCGCATTGCATGCAGTGCAGATGGAAATGCACAACCCGACCTTGAACACAAAGGTAAATACAACTATGCGGATCCAGATGATTGGGGCGCTACCCCAGCTGCTTTAGCATTTCTAGCGAAAATGGATCTTCAAGATAAATTGGTGCATTTTTCGTATAATAATTTTATGCCCTCCCCTGCTCATACTACCGTAAGAAATTACATGAAGGAGGGCGTTGATGGTTCTATTGAAAGATGGGATTTTAATAAAAAAATATTCTTTGACGTAGGAACTGATAAAAAGAAAGCAGTCAAACATTTGGCCAAAGAGATAGAAAAATCTACTCCAGAAAACCCTCTGTTTTTTGTAAATATGGGACCCTCCGAATTTTTGTACCAATCGGTTGAAAAAGTGATGCATGGAAAGAAAAAAGAATCGTTACAATCTGTTTATATTATTTCTCATAGTTATTATAACGACAACCATCTAAGAAGGCCGGAACACCATACCATAGATCAAGTACTAGAGTTAAGTGAAAATCGACTTCATTTTGAGCGTATCAAAGATCAGAACATGAAAAACAATCCAAACCTTGGGTTGAGTTCCAATCATGACTGGAGTGTTTGGGATTGGCTAAAAAATCATGATGATCCCGATATTGCTTGGATATGGATTTGTATGAAAAAACACAATGAAAAAAGAGCAGATATCTCTGATGCCGGAATGATTTATTATCTACTAACCGGAGATGCAGATGGAAATCCTAAAAAAATTGAAGCCTTTTTAGGAGATAAGATCTAACTTAATTTAAATCAATGCCAAAAAATCCTTCAAGTATTCTTGAAGGATTTTTTTATGCCAATTATTCAAAACACTATCTTTATATAAC
>NZ_JAQWGB010000019.1 GCF_029238425.1 Flavicella sp. | reverse complement strand
ACCCGTAGTGCATTAATAAAAAAGTTGTGCAATGCCCATAATAGGCTTAAATTGAAGTTACCAGACTCACAATTTATATGCACAACTTAGAAGCAAATTACCATAAAATTTTAGAAGTTTTGACGATTTTAGAATTAAAGTCTAATTTTTTAAATCAAAAAAGGATTCCCAAATTATCAGACAAGGAACTCATCGCTTTAAATCTCACCTCAGAATATTTAGGTATTGATAGTGAATATGATTTATTTCGAAAACTACCGCCAACATTGAGTTCTAAAATAGAACGTTCCGTTTATAATAAAAGAAAGAGAAAATTATTTCCTCATATGGAATCTCTTAGAGCTAAAATAGCTGCTCGTTTTAATGAGTTTGAAAACTGTTTTATAGTAGATAGTATGCCTTTAGAGGTTTGTAAAATAGCTAGAGCCTCTAGAAGTAAAATATGTAAAAGCACTGAATATTCTAAACCTGACAGGGGGTATTGTGCTTCTCAAAACACGAGGTATTATGGCTATAAATTACATGCTGTTTGTTCGGTAAGAGGAATTATTCAGAGTATGGATATCAGTCCCGCTTCTGTTCATGATATTCATTATTTAAAAGACATAAAACAACAATTAAAACACTGTACTTTATTAGCCGACAAGGGATATCTCTCTTCAAAATGGCAACTTAACTTATTTGATGAGTGCCATATAAAATTAGAAACTCCTATGAGAAAAAATCAACATAATTTCACAGAACAACCTTATGTGTTTAGGAAATCTAGAAAAAGAATAGAAACCTTATTTTCTCAACTTTGTGACCAGTTTATGATTCGTAGAAATTATGCTAAATCTTTTGAAGGGTTCAAAACTAGAATATTATCTAAAATTACAGCACTAACTGTAATACAATACATCAACCATTTTATATTAGGTAGAAAAATAAACAATATCAAAAATACTATCATTTAAAATGCACTACGGGTTAAAGATAATATTTTTTAATAATAAACTATTAATCCTTGTGCTACCAGCACAAGGATTCGTTTTTTATGGAGGTATTTGTGTAAACCTTAAGGGGTTTTCAAACGAATTGGTCTCAATGACATATATTTTATGCAAAGACGCTCATCTAATATAAACTGTGCTGCATGATCTTAGCGTTTTTCGATTTGTACTCTCTCTAAATGCTAGGTTTCCAATGCTGTAAAATTTGAGTACAAGTTTAGTACTTTAGAGTACACTTATGTTTTTTGGAAAGAATTATTTTGGTCTTCTAAATTTATACGTGGATAGTCGAAAGGAAAGACATTTGAAAGAAGACTTGAAATAATTTGGATTCGGAAAATTGTCAATGATAAAATACAACATGAAAATGCAATATAAAATGAGAAAAATCAATACAAGATTTATTTTAGGTCTTTTGATACTTTTGGCAGGTGAAGTAATTGCTAAGGTTGAACCGGCTAGTGTCTTTACTAACAATATGGTGCTGCAAGCCGATAAGAATATCGTGGTTTGGGGAACAGCAGATGTAAACGAAGCCATAACAGTTTCTATCAATGGAGTTAGTGCTAAAACCAAAGGAGGAACTGATGGGAAATGGAAGGTTGAATTACCAGCAATGACATATGGTGGTCCTTATAAATTAAAATTTATCGGTAACAATACTCTAAGCATGACGAATGTAATGATAGGAGAAGTTTGGATTTGCGCTGGTCAATCTAATATGCGTCAACCGGTTAGAAATTCAATTAATGCCAAAGAGGAAATAGGGAATGCCAAGTATAAGAATATTCGTTTTCTTACGATTCCACTTGACGGTAGTGCAGAGCCAAAGACCAAATTTAATGCAAAATGGGTAGTGTGTTCAAAAACGACAGTTGCCAATAAAACAGCTACTGGTTATTTTTTTGGTCGAAAGCTTCATGAGGATTTAGATGTTGCCATTGGATTGATAGATGTGTCTTATGGAGGTGCAACTATTTTTACATTTATGGACAAGGAAACTATTGAAAATACAGTTGATACTGCAAGTATTTATCGTTTAGATAGAGCAAATAGAAAAAAGTTTCAGACTGCTATGACAAAATGGGAGTCAAATGGGCGCAAAGGATATAAACCCACTAAAGTTTCCAAAATATATAACGCGAATTTTAAACAATGGAAAGAAGAGGGAAGAAAAGGAGTAAAACCTTTCCTAGCTTCACCCAATCGATATTCATCCTTATGCTACAATGCCATGGTTCATCCTCTTGTTCCTTTTTCTGTAAAAGGAGCAATCTGGTATCAAGGAGAAGCTAATACAAGTAGTCCAGAGTCTTATGTGAAATGGTTTGGGGATTATATCAACATGATGCGAAAACATTTTAATAATACTGAAATGCCTTATTATTTTGTGCAATTGGCTGGATTTGAAAACCAACCGAATACAAAAGTATTGCCTGAGACTTGGGCTAAATTTCGATTAGGACAAGAACAATGTCTAAAACATCCTTTTACAGGAATGATTACAGCCATGGATATTGGTGAAAAAAAGAATATTCATCCCAAAAACAAACAAGAAGTGGGTCGTCGTTTTGCACTTAGTGCGCTCCATCAAACTTATGGTAAAACAGAGGTTGTTTATCAAGGTCCAACAATAAAAACAATTGATCAAAAAGGCAAAAAATTGCTGCTTACTTTTGAGCATTGTGAAGGAGGTTTGAAAAACAATAAGAAGAAAAAACTAGTAAGTGGATTTTCCGCTGTATTAAATAATGGAAAGGTGGTAGCACTGGAAGGAGAAATAAAATCATCAAATACGATAGAAATTAAAGTTTCAGAAGTGAAACGTTTACGTTATGCCTATGCCAATTATCCAGATTGTCCGTTGTATAATGGTAAAGGTTTACCAGCTCTATCATTTGATAAGGAAATAAAATAAAAACAGAAATAAATATTTAAATAAAATGAGAACACTAAACAAAATCGGTTTTATAATTTTCATAGTTGGTGCGCTAGTATCTTGTGGAAATAAAGCAAACAAAGAAGCTGTAAAGCATCAAAAGAAGATTGTTGCAGAGCAACCACCCAATATTGTATTCATATTATCGGATGATCAATCTTGGACTGATTATAGCTTTATGGGAGATAAAAATATAGAAACGCCACGCCTAGATCAGTTTGCTTCAGAAAGCCTTACTTTCACTAGAGGTTATGTGCCAACATCTTTATGTTCACCTTCTTTGGCAACAATTATAACAGGGTTGTACCCTAAGGATCATGGTGTTTTAGGGAATGATGTTGTTTATGAAAAAGTAAAAAACACCAAAGAAAGTAAAAAGAATAGAGCAGAGGCTTATGCCCCAATAATTACTCAATTTGAAAAGCAAAATACACTTCCGGACATTCTTAAGGATAAAGGATATGTATCATTTCAAACTGGGAAATGGTGGCTTGGAAATCATAAAATAGGAGGCTTTGATTATGGGATGACCCATGGTGATGCGAAACGCGGTGGAAGACATGGTGATTATGGTTTAGAAATTGGGAGAACTGGTTTAGACACTCTTAATACTTATGTTGATTTAGCCTTAAAAGAAAAGAAACCTTTCTTTTTATGGTATGCACCATTTTTGCCTCATAGACCTCACACACCACCTCAGCGTTTGTTGGATAAATATTTAAAGAAAACGGATTCTGAATATGAAGCTAAATATTGGGCTATGTGTGAATGGTTTGATGAGACTTGTGGTGAATTATTCGATTTGATTGACGACAAAGGATTGACAGAGAACACGTTGTTTGTATATGTATGCGATAATGGATGGGTACAAAAGCCTGATATGGATACTTACGAAAAGCATTCTAAAAGAGCTCCTTATGATTTAGGAATAAGAACTCCAATCATGTATAAATGGGCTGGTAAAATTAAGCCAAAGATGGATACTGAAACAGTAGTGAGTAGTATTGATATGGTTCCAACAGTATTAGATTTATTGGATATTGAGCAATCTAATAACTTGCCTGGGATTAGTGTTTTGGATACACCTAAATTAGAAAAGCGTGATATCATTTTTGGTGAAATTTATGCTCATGATTTTACAACCATAGAATCGAGTATATTTTACAATATGGCTATTCAAACACCCTATAAACTTATTGTTCCTGATGCAGTAAGAAAATCAGATGAAAAGGTTCAATTGTTTAATATTGAAGAAGATCCTTTTGAGAAAAATAATATAGCTGAAAGCAATCCTGAAATTGTTGAAAGTTTGAAAAAACAGATTCTTTCTTTTAGAGCAGGAAACAAATAAAATAATGAGAGAACTTAATACGCGTTCTCTCGTTATTTTTAATTAGAAATCATAAGTAGAAATCCGTGATACCAAGAGTGAAACATTTTGGTATTGGGTTTCTACTTTTTTTTATACAATTAATGACCTAGAAACTGTACATACAGGGTTGTGCTATTCAAAGATTTAAGATGAAGTATTTGTTAAATGATGTTTGTGATATTGAAAATACTGAACATTATAGGTAGTGTAATAGGTTGATATTTAGTGAATTGTGTTATAGAGTGCAAGATCAGTTAAACAGAGAACAGTTTTTTTTTCTTAGGTATTTAAATTTAGCATCATAATTTGATTAAAAGAACAACTTAATATTTCAATTAACATCAAAACCAACAAATCATGAAAAAAATTACTCTAAAAATTGCAGCATTACTTTTTCTAAGCTTGCTAGCTTTTAATGCACAAGGACAAATAGATGTATCAAAAATATATAATCTTAAAAATTATGCTACCGGCGACTATATGAGAGGTAACAATAGTCTCAATTATCAGACTACTGATGGACCGGGGCCTATTGGCCCTTTAGGGAATGTTGGGTTGAATTTTCAATTCGTGATACCCGAAGACGGTGCTTTGGATTATAATATTGATTGTCCTGCCTTCAGAGGTATTTTGGCTTCAAATGGTGGAACAAGGGCGGCAGAACAGACACTTATACAACCAGGTGATGCTCTGGCTTTAGCTGTGTCGAGAAGGTTTTTAGTAATAGCGGGAACTGGAGATCATGCAGGAACTTACAGAATTAAACTAAACCATGCTGCTGAAACAGTTAATAGATATTTGTATGAAGGTATAGCTGTCCCAAATGGAATCCCTACGTATCACGTTTATGATATTACTGATATGAATGATGGTGTTAATACTATTACTGACGGAGAGGATAGAAGTTATTGGTATATTGAGGAGTCACAGATACCTACAGCAAATACGATAAGTTTTGATACAAGTTCAATTGTGATTGCTAACCCAGTTGATGATGAGTTAACTATCAGTGGATTAACCGATGCTGTCGAATATCTAACTGTGTACAGTTTATTAGGACAACAAGTATTATCTATTAGCTTAAGCGGAGAAATATCAGCTAACATTAACGTTACTTCATTAGCAAAAGGAATGTACATTGTTAAACTATTTGGTAAACAGGGAAGTTTTACACAAAAGGTGATAAAAAAATAGCTAGCTTATCTAAACTATTTTAATTTGAAATCATTCTATCTTTTAAGGGTAGAATGATTTTTTTTTGTCTCTAGACTATGGTTCTAAAATGGGCAATAATATGTTGTTCGATAGATAGCTTATCCATGGTTACTATCTAATTCAAAATATAAATACTTGATGAGAGTATATTTTTAATTGAAATTCATAAGTTTAAATCCACATTACTTTAGTTAGATAATTTTTGGGTGTGGAATTTTACTTTTTTTATGATTTTGAAATAAATCAAGCTGAAATTTTAAGAAAAGACTAGTTAATTGAAAGGATAAACATGAAATACTTGTTAAACTATGTTTATGAAAATGGAAACACTAAATAATACGCGGGGCTTTAAGTGTTTGTGTTCTAGTTGTTTGTGTTATATAGTATAAGTTTGGCGAAATAGAGAACAGTGTTTTTTCTCATTTGGATATAATTTTACAGCTGTAATCTAATTGGAGTTTCATAATGATCAAATGAAATAGTAATCAGATGCTATATGTTTATTTTCAATTAGTTTGGGACAAAAATAAGTGTATCTTAATAAAATCCAAGAAGAATTGCAGCATGCAATAATTTAAGTATTCAATAATTTAATTACAAAAACAACAAATCATGAAAAAAATTACTTTTAAAAAAATAACTTTATTTTTATTAAGCTTGATGGCTTTTCAAGTACAAGGACAACTAGCAGGTTCAGCTGTAATAGATAGTCAAATTTATAATATTAAAAATTATAGCACTACTAATTACCTTAGAGGTAATAATACGTCAGTATATCAAACAACTATTGGACCAGGACCTTTTGGCCCTGCAGCAAATATCGGATTGAATTTCCAATTTGTGACACCTGAAGTTGGTGCTACTGATTATAATATCCTTAATATTGAAGAGGATGGTATTATGCAGGCAGCTGCCGGAGTCGCAGTACGCTCATCTTTTCCAGCTGATGGAACTACTACTGCTAAGGCCGCGGCTAGAAGGTTTTATGCTGTGCCGGGAACAGGGGATTATTTAGGTACATACCAATTTAGATTGTCGAATTTAGGAGTGGAGCAATATCTATATGCTGGAGTTGATGGAACCTATGTTTTTATCACTCCTGCTGCTATGATAGATGCAGGAAACTCTGTTTCAGATGGAGTGGATAGAAGTTATTGGTCTATTGAGGTGTCTCAGATACCAACCGCGAATACCTTAGGGTTTGATTCAAGTTCAATTGTTGTTGCCAACCCGGTTAATGATGATTTAATTATCAATGGATTGACAAGCGAAGTTGAACAAGTTGTTGTCTATAGTTTATTAGGACAAAAAGTTTTGTCTAGTAACTTAAGAGGAGAGCCTTCGGCAAAAATTGATGTTACTTCATTGGCTAAAGGAATGTATATTGTTAAACTTTCTGGTAAAACTGGAAGTTTTACGAAAAAGATTATTAAAAACTAGTTAGCCTTTTTAATTAAATATTTATAAAGTTGAAGCATTAAGGTTTGGTTTCACTTTATAGGTTTAGATTAGATGAACCTCAATTTTAATTAATTGAGGTTTTTTTGTCTTGTTTTTTTATTTTTCATGTGTTCTTTTCAAATGTTTATAATTGTTAAGCGGCTTTTGTAGAACCAAGTTTTTTTGTAATTTAATGTCAACCCAAAAAAACTTATTTATGACTAAAAAACTACTAAACTTTATTTTGATTGTTTCAATAAACTTTTTGTTTTTTGAAAACTACGCGCAAGGAACTTTTACGGATGCAGAAGCAGACGGTTCAGGGAACTTTTTATGGAGTAATGCTAATAATTAGAGCGGTGGTGTTGTTCCTGGAACAGGAGAAATTGCTACTATAGCTGGTAATCCAACTATTGATGCTCCTGCGACTGTAGGAAGGCTTCTAATGGGAGGAAGCGGTGATTACACGATTTCAGGAGAAGTCGGTAATGTGTTGACTTTGGATGCAGCTAGTCCTATAAAAAATACAATGAATGCTCTTTTAACGATTGATTGTGATGTGAATATTACAGCAGTTGGAAATATTGATACCTCAGGAGGGAAAGCAAATAATAAGATGGTATTTACAGCAGGGAAAACTTTAAATGTTGCTGCAAATGTGAATATTAGGAATTATTCAGATAATACTTTGGAAATTAATTGCAATCTAACCGGAGCAGCGAATTTGACCACTCATAAAGGTAGTGCTTCGGATGTTGTTTTTGGAGATATGGCGGATTTATCTGGTTTTACTGGTGCATTGCAATATCAATCGGCTGAGACGGGTAGCTATAAGATAATTTCTAATATAGGTACAAGCTCTGGGACAGGTAAATTGAGAGCTATTGGCGGGGTGTTGAAGTGTAATACTCTAGGTGGAGGAACCATTGAAATAAACGGAGCTAATACTATGTTGGGTACGATTAATAGTAATCATCCGGAGGGTACAACTATTACAATTGATCTAAATGCCTTCCAAACTATTGATGTCGTTAAATACAATACCGCAAGTATATTAAATCTTGATACGAGTGATATTTCTGCACTTACAATAACCGCGATACAAACTTCCCTTTTTAATAAATCGGGTATTTTGAATTTTAGTGGATTTCAGAATGAAAAAATAACTGTAGGGAATTCCATGGATGCGGATCGTTTGGGGCGGATGACACATGATTTAAGTGCAGAAGCATTGCTTCAAGATCCTGCGACAGATAAATTGGTGGAAAGTTCAGTTTTATCGGCTCCTCAAAATGATGAAAATCAAAATTTGATTTATCCTAATCCTGCTAGTAATCTAGTTAATATCCAGTCGGTTGTAGGAAGTGAAGTACATGTTTTTGATGTTTTTGGAACTTTGATTCATGATTTTATTAGTGTTGAAACAATAAGTTCTATCTCTATTGAGCATATGCCTAGAGGTGTTTATTTAGTAGAGATTTCATACCAAGGAATGAAAGTCAAGACAAAGCTAATCGTAAAATAATTTTATTTTTAATTCAGAAAAAACTCCCTTTTATTAAAAAAGGGAGTTTTTAGTTTTGATATGTTTTGTTCGTGTTACGGATAAAACAGTGATTTGATTCTTACTTTTTACAAGAGCACCAAATAATTATTGTCTGAATTTAGGATTATTAGGAATTAATCCTAAACTACCTAAAACATCCACGCAGCTTGCTTTTACATTATACGTTCTATGTTCCATAGCCCTAGATTTTTTTACTGTTTCAATAAAAGGAGTTTTGTTAGAAAAGTATAAAATTGAATTCACTGCCATCAAGGCTAAATCTTCATTAGGGTCAAGACAAAATTTCTTTAGGGAGTTTAGAGCAGTCTTGTTTTCTTCTAGATTATATAGGATTGCTGCAGTCATAATAGCAACAGGCGGATAGGAATCTTCTAATGCAACTAATAATTCTGAATGGTATTTATTTAAAATTCGATTTTCTTGAGATCTTAACCCAACTATGGCCCAGTATCTGACCACTTTATTTTTAGATGTTAGCAATTCGATTTGTTGTTTTGCTGTTTTTTCAGATCTGAAACCAGACAGATTTGCTGCTTTTTGAACTTCCTTAAGTTTGTACTTTTTTGAAGTTCGATATTCAAATGGTGTGCTGTGTTTTGAAATTAGATTCATTTCATATTCCGGTAGAAAAAGAATGTCTCTAGAATCCATGATTTCCTCTTTGAGTTGAGTCCTCATTCTCTTTAGAATGTTTTTATATTTAGGGTTTTCTGCCAAATTTATGGTTTCCCATTGGTCTGTATGGATATTAAATAAATATTCTGGTGGACGTTCCGTGAAAAGACTTTTTTGTAATGAGTTTAGATTTTCCTCAGCTAGGTCTTTGCGCATAGTTTGTTTGATGTCGCTAATTTCCATATATCGAATATACCTTGCTTGCGGCATATAGGGTATATAGTTTCTGGAGTATACATAGATTCCGTCAGTTACTGTTCTAACCATGTCAATTCCATTATCCGCTCTGTCAGAAGACAAAATCAAATGGTCAGTTCTGGAAGAAGGTTTCGTACCTGCGATGATCCTTCCTGTAAGGTGATCAGGTATTTTTCCTCCGGCAAGGTGGATCATTGTGGGTGCTAAGTCTTCAAATGAAATTAATTCATTACTGACAGACCCTGGCTCTCCCCATGGAGATAAATGTTCGAATTTTTTTGGGAAATAAGCAATAAATGGAACTCGGTATCCAAGATTGATTCCGTTTGTTTTTCCTCTAGGAATACCTTCTCCATGATCTGCATATAAAAAGATAATTGTATTTTCTTTTAGCCCATCTTCTTCGAGGCGCTTTAAAAGTGCTCCAACTTTTTTGTCGGTATATTTCAGTGAATTATAAACACGGGCAACTTGTTTTCGCATTGCTGGTGAGTCTTTATAAAAAGGAGGCATTTCAAAATCACTTTCTCCAATTTGTTCTGAGGGGGACAATTTATCTAGAACTTGTTTTTTGTACCAACCATAGGTGTGAGTCATAGTTCTCGATTGATGAGAATCCATATAATTGAAAACAGAAAAAAACGGTTGATTGTTTTTTCTATTCCACCATCCTGCTTGTTTGGAGCTCTCATTCCATGATTCAGCTGTGTAGGCTTTTTCATCTGCTACATTGTAGTCTGTTTTACTATTGTTACTCGTGTGATATCCTTCTTCTTGAAGATAATAAGGAAAGCCTTTAATGTAGTAAGGAATGGGAACTGCACTTCTATGGTTTCCTGTTCCGGTTTTATAGGTCTTGACCCCAGTTATTATAGCAGTTCTACTTGGGGAACATACAGTACCTGTAGAAAAAGCATTTTGAAATCGAATTCCTTCACTTGCTAGTTTGTCAATAATAGGAGTTTTTGCATCCTTATTGCCGTAACATCCAATAAAATGAGGGGAAGTGTCTTCCAAAGTAATCCATAAGATATTTGGCTTTTCTTGTGCTGTAATTGTAAAAGAAAATGAGAGTAGTAAAGTGAGTAAACAAAATTGTTTCATTTGTATCAGTTTTGGTATTAAAAAGTATTTCTTTAGTCTGTGGCTTTCCACCATTGATCTCCCCCTAGTGTTGGAAATATCCTATCCTTTAATTCAGAGTTCCATTCTACCCATTTTTTCTCGAGTTTTTTTACTTTGTTGACTTCCTTTGAAGCTATGTTTTTTGATTCAGCTTCTTTAGTTGTGATATTATAGAGCTGAGGTTTCATTTTCGTTCTATTGCCATTCGATACTAATTTGTAATCACCGCTTCTTATGGCCATCGCATTTTGTTCCCATTTTCTCCAGAACAAATAATCGTGGGGAGCACCTGTGTTTTTACCTGTCAAATAGGGGATTAAATCAACGCCATCCAACGGTCTTTTTTTATTAATTTGAATATTGTTTTGTGAAACGATGGTTGCCATAATATCAAGAGAAGAAACGGCCTTCTCGTAGGTGATGCCTTCAGGTAAGGTACCTTTCCACTTCATAGCAAAAGGTACGCGAATACCCCCTTCAAACAAATCACCTTTTAGGCCTCTATGAGGTCCATTGTCAGAGGCATTATTATGGGCACCACCGTTATCTGATAAAAATACAATAAGTGTATTTTCTTCAATTCCAGCTGTGGTTAATTGATTTAAAACCCTGCCAACACCATCATCAACTGCACTTACCATTGCTGCATAGGTTTTTCTTTTTTTGTCTTTGATAGAAGGAAACCTTGATAAGTATTCTTCCGTAGCTTGCATTGGAGTATGCGGAGCGTTGTAAGCAAGGTATAACATAAAGTGTTCTTTGTTTTTTGCTTTTTGATCAATAAAACGTACGGCGGCATCACTTAATTCATCCGTTAAATATTTTTTTGTGGATACGGTGTTGTTGTTTTCTTTTAATTTTGTTCGGTACCAGCCCCATTTAGAATCTACTTCTGATAAATCATTATAGATTAGGTTTTCAGGAAAATAATTATGTCCTCCTGATAGAAATCCATAGAAATAATCAAAGCCTCTTTCTAAAGGGTGAAATACGGGATTCGTTCCCATATGCCACTTTCCAATAATAGCACTTTTATAATCTGCCTTATGTAATACTTGCGCCATGGTCTCTTCTTCTAAAGGCAGTCCTGCGATTGGATTTTTCGGGTCTATAGAAGGGTTCGTGGTAAAACCAAAACGGTCTTGGTATCTTCCTGTTAAAAAACCAGCTCTACTAGGTCCACAAACAGGAAAAGAAACATACCCTTCATTGAATCGAATTCCTTGTTTTGCTATTTTGTCAATATTGGGTGTAGGAATATCTTTACATCCATTGAATCCAACATCTGCCCAGCCCATGTCATCCGTCATAATTACAATTAAGTTTGGACGTTCGTTTGTTTTTTGCGCTGTAATTAATAAGCTGTTTAGGAATAGTATCCCTAAAATAAATACGGCTTTTAGCTGAATTTTGAATCTGTTTATTAGGATCATAATTTTTTCTATTAATGAGAAGCAAATTGAATTTTGAATTAACTGTTTAGAACTCCATGAGATCTCATAGGCAATTTCTGAAATTTTATTCTTTTATAGATAATCTAAATTACCATGATAAGTTCAGTAGTTATCATCCTTTTTAAGGAGATTGATAGCACATTATTGCACGAGGAATGAAATGTGCTACCAAATATTTCTTTTGTGCTAATTATTGAGGTTATCGAGTTAATAGCTGCAATAGAGTTGGGTTTGTTATTAATTATATTTGTGTAAACTTTATATAATATATACTATGCGATTAAAATCAAATATAGTGCTGCCGCTTTTTTTATTAATAATATCCACGGCATCGGTATCTGCGCAAGATTCAAAAGAATGGGAGGATTTATCTGTTTTCTCTGTAAACACAGAAGCTGCCCATGCATCTTTTAATTTGTTTGAATCTACAAGAGAAGCAAAGGCAAAGGAGAAAGAAGATTCAAAATTGTATCAGTCTTTGAATGGAGTGTGGGATTTTAATTTGGTTAAAAATGAAAAGCAGCTTGTTGCTGGTTTTTATAAAGATTCCTTCGATAGAAGTGAATGGGGAACCATTCCTGTGCCTTCAGATTGGCAATTCCATACAGATGATTTTCCATTGTATACCAATATCATATATCCCTACGAAATCAATCCTCCTTTTATGCCAAAGGACTATAATCCGATAGGGTGTTATTATAGAACTTTTGAAGTAGAAAAGAAGTTGAAAAACAAACAGTTGTTCGTCCATTTTGGAGCAGTGAATTCTGCATTTTACATATGGGTGAACGGTAGAAAAGTAGGGTATAGCGAAGGAAGTAAAACACCAGCAGAGTTTGATATTACTAGTTTTGTAAAAGAAGGAAAAAACTCAATTGCCTTGCAGGTGATTCGATGGTCCGATGGGACCTATTTAGAGGATCAAGATTTTTGGAGATTGAGTGGAATCGAAAGGGATGTGTATCTATACGCGCAACCGAAATTAGCTATGCGCGATTTCTTTGTGAAAGCAGATTTAGATTCAATATATGAGAACGGACTTTTGGATGTGACTGTTTCTTTGAAAAATTATGCTAAAAGAACGGCTTATGGAAGTGTAAATGTTTCCCTTCTTGAGAATGGTAAGGAAATAGCAAGCCTAGATAAAAAAGTAAAACTATATAAAGGACAAGAATCAAAAATTAATTTTGAGAAAATAATTGATGCACCTAAACAATGGACAGCAGAAACTCCAAATTTATATGAGTTGTTGATTTCTGTTAAAGATTCTAAAGGAAATCAAACGCATGTGTTACGTCAACAAATTGGCTTTAGAAATGTAAAAGTTCAAAACGGACAGTTATTAGTCAATGGACAGCCAATTCTTATCAAAGGAGTGAACAGACATGAACATGATGAGGTAACGGGTCATGTAGTTTCTAAGGAGCTGATGTTGAGAGATATAAAAATCATGAAATTGAATAATATCAATGCAGTAAGAACATCACATTACCCAAATGATCCTTATTGGTATGAGTTGTGCAATCAATATGGTTTGTATGTGGTAGATGAAGCCAATATAGAAAGTCATGGTTTTGGATACAAGGCAAAGGAAACACCTGCAAATAATCCTGAATTTGAAGGAATGCATTTAGATCGAATTAACAGAATGCAACAACGCGATAAGAACCATCCTTCTATTATTATTTGGTCTATGGGGAATGAGGCTGGTGATGGT
>NZ_JAQWGB010000006.1 GCF_029238425.1 Flavicella sp. | reverse complement strand
TGACGTTTGGCATCCTCCAACATAGTAATATGCCCTGCATGCAAAAGGTCAAAGGCACTAAAGGTAATTCCAACTTTCATAGGCTAGGTTTTGAATTAATTGTGCAAAAATAGGGTATTATTTTAACATATGTTAGCGCTTCATTTAATCATTTCATTAAAAACACTTTACACCACCGATTCATAAGAAAATCTATTTTTAATTATTCAAACAAATGGATATAAAAAAACTGTAATTATCACACTTAAACCAACAGACTACATTTTTCATCTTCTTCATGTTTTCTAAAAAAGGAACTCAACAAAGAACAATTAGATCCAACAGGAAACAACAGTGTGTGGGGGGCTTTTGCAACAATTCAAAAGGCTCAAGAACTTCTCAGAGACCACACTTCGGCAGTAGTTCGACAAGCTCACCAACCAGCTCAGTGTCCACTGCAAATCAACTAAGCCTATTGGTTCTGTCAGTTCGAGTGCTTCGACAAAGGAGAAGTGTATCGAGAACTATGTAGATCGAAACTTAAAAACTTCTCGATACTAAATTCTTCATTTCATTCATAATTTTACTCGAAGTGACAATTGGCTAACTCATATTTTATTGTACGCACAAAATCGATGAACAGATTATCGAACGAGTTGGAAATGACGGTGTGGGTTGAGACTTTGACGAAGAAGAAGACGAAACAGTACTCCTCTTTTGGAATAGTAGGTCCCGTTGTAATAAAATGACTTCGACAGGCTCAGTCTCCGGCTTCCGTAAACTAAGATCACTATCTAGAATATCGAATTGCAATTGAAGGGTAATAATTACTCTTTTATCTTTTCAAGCATTTTAATTAAGGAATCTTTCCAATAGGGAACCTCAACATTAAACTGCGTTTTTATTTTTGACTTATTCAAAACACTATACAAAGGTCTTTTAGCAGGTGTTGGATATTGTACAGTTTCTATGGCATTCGCTTTTACGGAAATAGTATTTAATTCAAAAATAGCTTTTGCAAAATCATACCAAGAACAGACTCCTTCGTTAGAATAATGATATACCTCAACCTCTTTGGTTTTTAACTGAGGAATAATATCTAAAATCGCCTTTGCCAAATCTCTTGCGTAAGTTGGTGTTCCCACCTGATCAAAAATAATTCCTAATTCGTCTCTATCTCTTCCAAGACGCATCATCGTTTTTACAAAATTATTACCATAACTAGAATACACCCAAGAAGTTCTAATAATGATGGAGTTCTCTGGTTTTATTTGTTTCATGACCAATTCACCATCCAACTTTGTTTTTCCATAGACAGATTGTGGATTTGTTTTATCTGATTCGATATACGGTTGGTAGTTTGTTCCATCAAACACATAATCCGTAGAAATTTGAATCAACTGTATATTTTGATCTTTGGCTATTTCAGAAAAATTTTTCACCGCTAGATGATTGATCTCATCAGACAATGCTACATCAGATTCTGCTCTATCAACCGCAGTATAAGCAGCACAATTGATAATGACATCTATTGAATTCTCAGCAACAAAAACTTCTACCTTTTCATGATTCGTAATATCCAAATCCGAAGAGTCTGTAAAATAAAAGTTATAATTTGAATATTTAAGTGCTACATCTTTTATTTCGGAACCCAATTGTCCGTTTCCACCGGTAACTAATATATTTGTCATTTGTTTGTTTTTTTTAGAGGTTGTTTTCCGGGAAATCGTTAATTCGGGAGGTCAGGAGTTCGTGAAGTCGATTTTCAATATGTCACGAATTCACTAATTCACCGCATCACGGTTTCACTTTTATCGGGAGGTCGGGAGGCCGAGAATTCGTGAGGTCGGATTTCACTACTCCACGACATCACGGTTTCACTTCTTCACTTAACTTTTTCTTTAATGCTTCCCTTAACCGATACAACATTTTATTTATATTTTCAATCTCAACAAAAATAGCCTGATGACTTATACCATACCCTAATTTATCAGCAATGATAAGCTGGGTTTCTAATTCACTCAATGATCCCTGTGCAATGGATAAAAAACGTATATATTCTTTTGTAGAATTTCTTCCAGCTCCTTCAGCTATATTGGATGGCACCGAGACAGCAGCTCTTTGTAACTGAGATATCAATCCATACTTCTCATGCTTAGGAAACTTTTCACATATTTTATAAACAAGAACCACTAAGTCGATACTCTTTTTCCAAACATCAAGATCTTTATGTGTCATTCTTTTGGATATTTTTAGTTTACTTTCCGGGAAGTCGTGAGGACGATTTCCAACATATCACGACATCACGGTTTCACTATCTCATTTTTTCGGAACACCGTGAATTCGCTTTTCGCCATATCACTACTTCACGACATCACCACCTCACCCACTCTAATACAAATCCTTCTCAAAATGAAAATACTCTGCATTTTCAAAGCTAGGCTGTTTTCTGTCTTTCTCCGACAACTTCATTTCCTCTACTTTTAATCCCCAATCAATCCCAAGCTGTTCCTCTTTAAAATCAATACCTCGATCACACTCTGGACTATAATAGTTATCTACCTTGTATGCAAAAGTTGCTTCCTCGCTCAAAACCACAAATCCATGCGCAAAACCCCTTGGGACTAACAATTGTTTATTATTCTCTCCAGTCAATTCAACCGCAACATGTTTCCCAAAGGTAGGAGAACCTTTTCGAATATCCACAGCAACATCCAACACCTTTCCTGTGATCACACGAACCAATTTAGTTTGTGCATGCGGAGGCAGCTGATAATGCAAACCTCTTAAAACTCCAAACGTTGATTTCGACTCGTTATCCTGGCAAAACCCTATTGTATAACCAATAAAATCCTCTAATTTATCCTGACGAAATGTCTCCGTAAAATATCCTCTGTCATCTCCAAAAACATTGGGTTCGCAGATAACAACCTCTGGTATCTCTGTTCTAGTAAACTTCATTTTCTCCTTTCACTCTGTTTATTAAATATTGTCCGTAACCATTTTTCTTCAAGGGCTCCGCTAGCTTCAATACTTGCTCTTTGTCGATATATCCCATCTCATAGGCTATTTCTTCAATACAAGCCACTTTCAACCCTTGACGGTTTTCAATCGCTTGAATATAATTAGAAGCTTCTAATAGTGACTCGTGCGTACCTGTATCCAACCATGCAAACCCACGTCCCATTACTTGAACTTTTAAATCTCCTTGATCTAAATACGTTTGATTGACAGTTGTAATTTCTAACTCACCTCTATGACTTGGTTTTACTTTTTTTGCAACATCAATAACCGAGTTAGGGTAAAAATACAAACCGACTACTGCATAATTACTTTTTGGCTTTTCTGGTTTTTCAACTATGCTCAAAGCGGCACCTTCTTTATCAAAATCCACTACCCCATAACGTTCAGGGTCCTGCACATAATACCCAAAAACCGTTGCTTTTTCCTCCTCTTCAACGTTTTTCAGTGACGAAGCTAGTAATTTTGTAAAACCATGACCGTAGAAGATATTATCACCTAAGACCAAACAAACATCATCATCACCAATAAATTCTTCTCCCAACAAAAACGCTTGAGCCAAACCATCAGGGGAAGGCTGAACTTTATATGAAAATTTCATCCCTAATTCTTCGCCTGTTCCCAATAATTTTTTAAAATTGGGTAAATCGTCTGGTGTTGATATAATAAGCACTTCTTTGATCCCTGCCAACATTAATACAGACAATGGATAATAGACCATGGGTTTATCATTGATAGGCAATAATTGTTTAGAAGTTGCCTTTGTTAATGGATATAATCTTGTCCCAGATCCTCCAGCTAAAATAATTCCTTTCATATTATTTTTGTTTTATTGATTAGACTTCGACAAGCTCAGCCAGAAAACTTCGACAAGCTCAGCCAGAAAACTTCGACAAGCTCAGCCTACAAACTTCGATAGTAGTTCGACAACCTTCGACAGGCTGAGGATTCAACCTTAATGATCTCTTCAATTTCAACTTTAAGCACCCTGAGCTTGTTTAAAAATGAAACGAAACTAGATTTACATATCGTTATCGTGTCACCCTAATGAGACTTCGACAAGCTCAGCCTCCGAATTACTTATTTATATTGTTTTTTATAATAATCTTCATAAGCACCACTTACAATGCGCTCCATCCAAACGGTATTAGACAAATACCAATCAATCGTTTTTGACAATCCTTGTTCAAAGGTCACAGAAGGTTTCCAACCTAATTCTTGATTTATTTTTGAAGCATCGATGGCATAACGCAAATCATGTCCAGGTCTATCCTTAACATAAGTAATCAATTGTTCACTCGTTCCTTTTCCTCTTCCTAATTTTTCATCCATTTGAACACATAGTAATTTGATCAAATCGATATTCTGCCACTCGTTGAATCCACCAATATTATAGGTCTCCTCATTTTCTCCTTTATGAAATACTAAGTCAATTGCTATGGCATGATCTACCACATACAACCAATCTCTCGTGTATTTCCCATCTCCATACACAGGTAAAGCCTTGTTATTAATAATATTATTAATAAACAAAGGGATTAATTTTTCAGGGAACTGGTTGGCCCCGTAATTGTTAGAACAATTGGAAATTACGTAAGGCATTCCATAGGTTTCTCCATAAGCTCTTACAAAATGATCTGAACTCGCTTTGGAAGCTGAATAAGGTGAATTTGGATCATAAGAAGTCGTTTCTGTAAACAAACCTGTTTCTCCTAAAGTTCCATATACCTCATCCGTACTTACATGATAAAATAATTTATCTTGCCATTGATCCTGCCATAAATTTTTAAAAGCATTTAACAAAATCATGGTTCCTAATATATTCGTCTTTGCAAAAGCCAAAGGATCTGTAATAGATCTATCTACATGAGATTCCGCTGCCAAATGGATCACTCCATCAAACTGATTTTTTTCAAATAAATCATTGATATAGCTTTCATCAGTGATATCCCCTTTTAAAAAAGTGTAATTTGAGGCATTCTCAATATCCGTGAGATTTTCTAAATTCCCAGCATAAGTCAAGGCATCTAAATTATAAATTTGATACTCTGGATAAGTGTTTACAAATAATCGAACCACATGAGATCCAATAAATCCAGCTCCTCCCGTAATTAATATTTTCTTTGACATTTTAGTTTAATTTATATTACAAAGAGGCATCCGCTAGGTCCTCTGATAATATATTTTTCACATCATAAATCACCGAGTTCTCATTTTTCAAAGAAGAAAACTCAATTTGTTTGAATTCTGCATGTGCTACCGTTAATACAATGGCATCAAATGTTTTACTCGGCAACTCTGTCACGGCATTCATTCCATACTCATTCTTAACTTCTTCCGGCTTTGCCCAAGGATCATAAATAGTGATATTTGTATCATACTCTTGTAAGGACGAAACCACATCTACCACTTTTGTATTTCTAATATCTGGACAATTTTCTTTAAACGTGATTCCAAGAATTAAAATTTCAGCTTTATTCACTTTAATTTCTTTTTGAATCATCAGTTTCACAATTTCAGAAGCCACATAAGCTCCCATCCCATCGTTCATTCGCCTACCTGCTAAAATAATTTCTGGGTTATACCCAAATTCTTGGGCTTTTTGAGCCAAATAATAAGGATCTACACCAATACAATGACCCCCAACTAAACCTGGCCTAAAAGGCAAAAAATTCCATTTGGTTCCGGCTGCTTCTAGTACATCATTGGTATTGATTCCCATCCTATTAAAAATCTTGGCCAACTCGTTTACAAAAGCAATATTAATATCTCTCTGAGAATTTTCAATAACCTTTGCAGCCTCCGCAACTTTTATACTTGAAGCTAAAAATGTCCCTGCAGTAATCACAGATTTATACAACGCATCCACTTTTTCTCCGATTTCTTCCGTAGAACCCGAAGTCACTTTTAATATTTTTTCTACCGTATGCTCTTTGTCACCTGGGTTGATACGTTCTGGAGAATATCCCACATAGAAATCTTCATTAAACTTCAATCCAGATATTTTTTCTAAAACAGGTACACATTCCTCTTCTGTTGCCCCTGGATACACTGTTGATTCATAAACAACAATATCTCCTTTTTGCAACACAGCCCCTACAGTTTCACTTGCTTTTACTAAGGGAACTAAAACAGGACGGTTATTTTTATCAACTGGCGTTGGAACCGTTACAATATAATAATTGCAATCCTTTAATTCCCCCACAAGATTAGAACAAAACAAGCCTTTCTCTTGAGTATTTTCCTTCTTCAAAACTTGTTGCAAAGTAACATCATCAACTTCCAAAGTAACATCTATTCCTGAATTCAACTCATCAATTCTATTTGTATTGATATCAAAACCGACAACTGAGTATTTGGTAGCAAACAATCGCGCTAAAGGAAGGCCTACATAGCCCAAACCAATTATACCTATCTTTTTTATCTCCAATTTGTTTCTTTTTAATTTTTAAAAGGATGCTCAGAAATGGGCATATCCGCAAACTTGTGATATTTCCCTTCCTCTTTTTCACTTAACTCAGCATTCCTAATTTGATGTACGATATCAATGGACTGTCTTGCATCTTCCAAGCCAAAACCTTTTCCATCCAAAATATCCTGATAACTTTTAGTGTGCAACTCCGTAAAACCACCACTAAATTCTATTTCTTCTCCTTCAACTGTAATCGACCTGTAGGTTCTCTGTCCTTTTTCTTTTATTGCTGCAGGCAACGCATCATAATCGATGGATAAAAACCATTTGACTCTTGCTTGCTCAAATTCTAAATATCCTGCAGCTCTATCATGTGTATGTAAATGCACTATATTTTCTTTCACATCTCCAAAAACCCAAGAAAGCATATCATAAAAATGAACCCCAATATTAGATGCAATTCCACCCGACTTTGAAACGTCACCTTTCCAGGAAGTAAAATACCAATGACCTCTTGAGGTCAAATAAGTTAAATCTACATCGTATATTTTGTCTTTAGGACCGTTTTTAATTTTATCACGTAAAGCAATGATACTTTCATGCAAACGCAGTTGTAAGATCGTATACACTCTATTACCCGTTTCTTTTTC
>NZ_JAQWGB010000208.1 GCF_029238425.1 Flavicella sp. | reverse complement strand
AAACAAAGGTTAATGATTAGTTAAAAACTTTCAAATAAAATGGTCACATTCCAAAATATTTATATATTTGTATCAGTTGGTGTTTAACACCAATTTCTTTTTCATAGCAATTTTCCCACTCTACTTGTAGAGTGGGTTTTTTTTTGAGTATTTTTAACATGTGTTATCTCCGTTTAGGTAACAGCATTGTATTTTTATCATGCCTAAATAAAGCTCATGAAAACCTTTATAAAAATTCTTTCTAGCATTGTAGTACTACTCCTTCTAACTTTGATATTTGCTCCCTATTTATTTAAAAAGCAAATAAACGATACCATTACCCATGAAGTCAATAAGGTAATCAATGCGGAGTTTTACATCGGTTCTATTTCAATGAGTTTTGTCACTGACTTCCCTAATGCTTCTATATCACTTCAAGATATTCTGATTACAAATAAAGCTCCTTTTCAAGGAGACACTCTAGTGTCTATCAATACGGTTAGTTTAGAAACTTCCATTTCAAATTTATTATCCAAAAAACTTAGCATTGACCACTTTTCAATTTCCGAAAGTTTGATCAACCTAAAAACAAATAAAGATGGTGTTTCTAATTACGACGTCATGAAATCCGATACCCCAAACGAAACTCAAGTAGCATCTAAAAGTTCTGACTCAGAAATCTCCTTACATATTGAATATTACAGTTTCGAGAACATCAACTTTAATTACCTAGATGCATCAAGTCAAATGCATATGACGGTAAAAAATTTCAACCATAAAGGAACAGGATTATTTTCAGCGCAAGATGTACTTCTAAAAACAAATTCATCTATAGAGTCGTTTAACTTTAGTTCTGAAAGTATACATTTAATTAAAAATGCAAAATTCCTTTGGGATGCACAACTCAATCTAAACTTAGAAAACCTTAAAATGGAGTTCTTGGAAAACCATGCACAGTTCAATGATTTAAAACTCTCTTTTCATGGATTTTTACAACCTGTTGATTCCGGTATAGAAATGGACCTGAACTTCGACTCAAAAGGATCACAGTTTAAAAGTCTTTTATCATTAATTCCTTCAGCCTATTCTTCTAGTTTTGATGCTATAGAAGCCGTCGGAGCATTGAATTTTGACGGACAAGCAACCGGTTTGTATTCCGATACAACTGTGCCTAAATTTGGCATCAACTTAACAACAAACAATGCTTCCTTTCATTATCCAGATTTACCAAAATCCATTACAGATATTTATATTGATACACATATTACCAATAAAACTGGTTTAATTGATGACACACATATTTCGGTAAATAAATTTGATTTGAAAATTGACAAAGATATTTTCAAAGCTAAATGTAATCTTAGTAACTTAACTAGCAATCCACATGTTAAAGCGGAACTAGACGGTACCTTAAATCTTAACAACCTAAGTCAAGCATACCCAGTAGACCTTGAAGAGAAACTTGAAGGAATCACAACGTTTCATTTAAAATCTGAATTCACTCAAGAAGCTATCGAGAAAGAACTTTATGCAACGATCAAAAATAGCGGTTATATTTCTTTAAAAGATCTTACCATTGAAACAGAAATGTTACCTAACCCTATAGCTATTAGCAATGCTCGCTTAAACTTTACTCCAAAAGAATTTATTCTAGAGAATTTTGAAGCAACAACAGCACAAAGCGATTTAAAAGCAAGTGGGAGTTTACAACACTTAATGGGTTTTGTATTCAACAACAAACCCCTACAAGGAAATTTTACTGTTACCTCTGACACGTTCAATGTATTTGATTTTTTGTCAGAAACTGAAGTTCCTGAGGAAGCAGAAAAAGAAGAAGAAACTAAAGTAACTACAGACGAATTAGAAGCAATTAAAATACCAGCCAATATTGATATCACAACAAAACTTTATGCTAAAAATGTAAGTTATGATAATATCAAATTGAGTCAAATGAAAGGTGGTATTAAAATTTATGATCAAAAAGCTATCTTCACAAATACCACTGCAAAAATGCTTGGAGGAACTATAGCATTAAAAGGTAAGGTTGACACAAAACCGAGTCCTAGTACATTTGATTTTTCTATGACTTTAAAGGAACTTGACATTGTTGAGTCCTTTTCTACTCTTGAATTATTTTCTTCCATTGCTCCGTTTGCAAAAGCTTTTAACGGGAAAATGTCAACATCACTAGACCTTACTGGTAAGTTAGATGCTGAGTTTTTTCCAGATATGAATAGCTTAAATGGTGATGGACTCTCTAAATTACAGGTAAAAGAAATAGACCCTAAGAAATCAAATGCTTTGAGTTTGTTAGAAAACAATTTCAGTTTTGTCGATTTAAAAAAACTGGATATGAAAAAAATACAGACCGCCATTAAGTTTGAGAACAGTGCTATTTCTTTCAAGCCCTTTAAAATTGCATCGTATGATGGGATCCCTATCCAACTAGAAGGATCACATACTTTCTCAAATACAATGGATTATAATATCACCACTGAAGTCCCAGTAAAATTTTTAGGAAAAGAGGCAACCAATCTATTATCAGGGCTTTCAAAAGAGGAAGTCGAAAAGATGACCGTGCCTATGAAAATTAAAATGAATGGAGATGTGAGTAAGCCAAACGTTGTTCCTGACTTTACAAGTGCCCTTAAGGTTGTTTCAGGCAAGGTTATTGAATCTCAAAAAAATAAATTAATCGATAATTTGTTTCAAAAAACGAATAAAAAAAGTGACAGTACCAGTTCTAAAAGCAAGGACATAGAAAAAGCCGCAAAAAATTTATTGAAGGGACTTTTCTAAAAATTTTATTCTGTTAATTAATGTTAAAATAAATATGCCATTAAACTAATGAGAAATGTTGGAGTCTAAAAAGTAAACTTTAAAACATTATATCATGAAAAAAAGCATTTTAACATTCGCTCTCCTTATTGGATTTATTTTTGGTACTACTGCACAGAAAAAGCACAAACAACAGCAAAAACCAGAATTTACAGTTGAACAACAAACTACGCTAACCGTAAAAAAACTGACTATTGCTTTAGATTTAACAGAATCACAGCAAGAAAAAATGTATCCATTGATGTTAGTTGTCACTGATAACAAACAAAAAGCTATGGAAGAAAGAAAAGCTAATGGTGATCAAAGACCCAATTTATCGAATGATGAGCTATATGCTAAAATGATAGAAAAAATGGATCAACAAATTGCGCTCCAAGCAAGAGTAAAAAAAGTATTAAGCAAAGATCAATATGAGTCTTGGAAAAAAATACAAGCACAAATGCATAAACAACATGCTAGTCAAAAAGGCAAACATAAAGGAGGTCACAAAGGAAAACCTGCTCAATCATAATAAAAAAATCCCAGTATTATTTTACTGGGATTTTTTTTACTCAAGTTTTAACACTTGATTTATGCTAATATCATTAGAGCTAAGTCCATTCAGCTCCTTAATCTCATCTACAGACATCCTATATCGTTTGGCAATCGCATACAGCGTATCTCCTTTTCTTACACGATAGGCTTTACCATGTCTTTTTTTCGTTTCTTTTATCTTTTTATTCAGTACCAATTTATCATAATGATCCAAGTCGTACGTCTCCACGATACGAATCAATTTATCTGGATATTTTTTATCGGTTGCATATCCGGCCTTTTTCAAACCTTTAGCCCACCCTTTATAATCATCAATTTTAAGGTCAAATAAAAAATCATATCGTGATCTACTTGTTAAAAATAAAGAATGATCTCTATAAGAACTTTCTACTTTTTTATATTTTCTAAAACACTCTTGCTTTTCATCATCATCGTGTCTTACAGATTCTCCATGCCATCTATCATGACATTTAACACCAAAATGATTATTTGATTTCAAAGCCAAATTACTCACACCATTTCCTGATTCTAAAATTCCTTGTGCCAAGGTGATACTTGCCGGAATTTTATGTTTTTTCATCTCATCCATTGCCACGGGAGCATAATGACTGATATAAGCAATGGTTCTGGTATCCAAACTAGATTTTCTCTTTTCTAATTTTACAACCTCTTTATTGACCGCTTTATTGTCCGTCTCAACAACTTTCAAAACAGGCTTTGGAGTTGACTTATGAACTGTAGTTTTTTTACTTGAGCCACACCCAATCATTAAAATTGAGCAAGCGAATATTCCAAGAGTAATTCTCATATATTTCTATCAATTAATAAAGGCATATTCTTTTTTGCCAATACATTATTCATACCTGATATTCCTTGTAAGCCACCTGTATGAATGGCTAAGATTTTAGTCCCTTTGGCAAATTTATCTTTATTCACCATATCAACGATTCCATAAAACATTTTACCAGTGTAAACCGGGTCTAAAAGAACGCCTGATGTATTAAAAAAATTGTTATTAAAGGTAATTAATTCTTCATTTATTTTGGCATATCCCCCAAAATGATAATCCGGTATGATTTCCCAATTATTTTTATTGACCTTATTCCCTTTTATTTCATTTTCTAAAAAATCTCCTTTCAAAGCCGGAAACCCTAAAACCTGCTGATGTTTAGACGAACTATTGATGATTCCAGAAATGGTTCCTCCTGTCCCGACGGCACAACAAATAAATTCAAAATCTTCCGTATGATCATTTAAAATTTCTTCACAACCTTGAATGGCTTTGTCATTGGTTCCTCCTTCTGGCAAAATATAAGCATTCGGATACTTTTGCTTTAATGTAAGTAGAAAAGACTGACTAGACTTTTCTTTATAATCAGACCTAGAAATAAATTCAAACTGCATCCCATAGTCTTTTGCTCTTCTTAGAGTTTCATTATTCAAAAGTGTTTTTTCTATATCCACTCCAAGCTCCTCACCACGAATAATTCCAACTGTTTTAAAACCAAACTCAAAACCAGCGCCTGCTGTCGCGAGAATATGATTTGAAAACGCTCCTCCAAAGGTCAACAATTTGCTATATCCCTTTTTTTTAGCAAAAGCTATATTATAAAAAAGTTTACGGTATTTGTTTCCTGAAATAACAGGATGTAATGCATCTTCTCTTTTTACAAAAAGCCGAACTTCTTTAGCTCTTAATTCTGGTAAAAATATTTCTTCTATGTTGCTTGTAGCAGCTTGCAATAGTTCCCTTTTTAAGCTGAAAAGCTATTCACTTTTTCATCCAATTCTGCCCAGGCTTCCATCAAATCGTCTAAAGAATCTTTTTTGGCTTGATAATTTTCAAAAAACTTAGGATCTGCTGCCGTCTTTTCATAATCATCTGCCAGCTTAGCATCCATATCCAAAATCTCTTTTTCTGTATCAGAAATCGCTCTTTCGGCTTTGCTCAATTTATTTTTAAGCTGCTTCAATTCTTTTTCCTCTTGTCGACTTAACTTATAATCTTCCTTTTTAGAAACTTTCTTCTCAACAACAACAGTTCTCTTCTCTGCCTCTCTTAAGTTTTCTAATTTATGTTGATCTAAGAAATAATCAATATCTCCTAAATATTCTTTGATTTCCTTATCCTTAAACCCATAAACAGAATCCGTTAAGCCTTGTAAGAAATCTCTATCATGCGAGACGATGATTAAAGTACCCGCATATTTTTTAAGAGCTTCTTTTAATACATTTTTAGATTGAATATCTAAGTGATTGGTAGGCTCATCCATGATCAACACATTGAATGGCGACAGTAATAGTTTACATAAAGCCAATCTATTTCTTTCTCCCCCAGACAACACCTTCGCTTTTTTATCAACAGCATCTCCTCCAAACAAAAAGGCCCCTAGCATATCTCTAACCCTGGCTCTGTTAGAATCAGTAGCAGCGTTTTGCATGATTTCTAAAACAGTTTCCTCTGGTGGCAAATGTTCTGATTGGTTCTGTGCAAAATATCCTATTTCTACATTATGGCCCAATTTCAAATGTCCCTCAAAAGGAATATCTCCAACCATCATTTTTGCTAACGTAGATTTTCCTTGTCCGTTTTGCCCAACAAAAGCAATTCTACTATTGCGTTCAATCAACAAGTTCACATCTTCTAATACGTGTTTGTCGCCATAACTTTTACACATATTTTCAGCCTCAACAACAATTTTTCCTGGTTCCTTAGAAACAGCAAATTTAATATTCATGGTTGCATTATCATCAGCATCCACTTCAATTCTCTCAACTTTATCCAACTGCTTAATCAATGATTGAGCCATAGAAGCTTTATTCGCTTTTGCTCTAAATTTATCAATCAACTGCTGCTTAGCTTTTATTTCTTTCTCTTGATTCTTTTGAGCTTGTAGCTGCTTTTCTTTAATTTCTCCTCTTAACAACAAAAATTCAGAGTAAGACTTTTTATAATCATAAATCTGACCTAAAGAAATTTCAATAGTCCTGTTGGTAACATTATCCAAAAACATTTTATCATGTGAAACCAAAACAATCGCACCAGAATACCCTTTTAAAAAGTTTTCCAACCAAATAATAGATTCAATATCTAAATGGTTGGTTGGCTCATCCAACAATAAAATATCATTATTCTGAAGCAGAAGTTTTGCTAATTCTATACGCATTCTCCAACCTCCAGAAAAAGTATCAGTCAACTTATCAAAATCCTCTCTTTTAAATCCAAGACCTTGTAATATTTTCTCTGTATCTCCTTTATAGTTATACCCCCCCAACAATTCATAACGCTCCGTTAAATCGGTCAAGTCATGTATCAATTGGCTATAAGATTCACTTTCATAATCGGTTCTAGTAGTAAGCTCTTCATTAATTTTATCTAGTTTGACCTCAATTTCCTTGATTTCAACAAAAGCTTGATACGCCTCTTCTAGAATAGTTCTTCCTTCCACAAAATCAATATCCTGTCTCAAGAACCCCATCTGCACATCTTTTTCAAATGCCATGGTACCTCCACTACTTTCAATATCTTTTGATAAAACTTTTAATAAGGTAGATTTTCCCGCTCCATTTTTTCCAATCAAACCGACTCTATCACCTTTATTTAATTTGAAAGTGATTTCTGAAAAAAGATCTGTTCCTCCAAAAGAAACGGTTAAATTATGAACGTTAAGCATCTATGAATAAGTGTTTTTAGAATATTAATGGAATTTTGCAAATCTATCACAAATTTTACTATTTAAGAATAGATTTTTGTAATGTTTGCATCCTATTTAACACAGGTTTATAGAGCTTACCATGTTAAGTTCGTATCTTTGTACCATGTTTATTTTATGGTCATGGTCGCTTTTTCAACCTTGATTATCTTAAGAATTGAATTATGTTTTTAAAAAAAGGCAGTAAGTTATATAGCATTCTAAAATTTAAATGTCCCAAATGTCATGAAGGAGATTTTTTTACGGAGAAAGGTGGTTTTAAATTAAAGGATGTTACTAAAATCCATGACAATTGTCCAAACTGCAACTTTAAATATATGATGGAACCCTCTTTTTTTTATGGAGCCATGTACGTTGCATATACCTTGTCTGTTGGTATTTCTATACTTACTTTTTTAATTACCAACTTAATTTTCAATTTTGAACTTTTAGAATCCTTTTTAGCTATCATACTTATTCTAATCGGCTCTACACCCTTTAGTCTAAGGCTCTCAAGAATTATTTGGATCAATATCTTTGTTGCTTACAAAGACAAAAAGAAATAATTATTTTTTCAGGAATCTATTGATGTTAGATTCTGGATCTAACGAAGCCCCTTCAAAAAGGTGCAAATAAAGCTCCTTAGCAACTTTTGGTGCTATCATAACACCTCTTGTTCCCAAGCCATTTAAAACACAAAGTGAACTGTGTTTAGAATGTACACCCACCAAAGGTCTTCGATCCTTAACCGTAGGTCTAATTCCTGCTGAATGTTCTACCACAGTATAAGGCACTTTTATAAAAGTTTCCAATTTATCCAACAGTTCCTTTCTACCCTCTTCGGTTGCTTTCAAGGTTTTGTCTTTCCAATTGAACGTAGCACCCACTTTAAACAAACCTTTCCCCAAAGGCAACACAAAAACAGCCGCTTTGATTAAAAAATCAACCTCTAATTCTGGAGCATGTATTGTAAGTAATTCTCCTTTTGCCTCATTCATAGGTAAATTTGAAAAATATGGGTTTTTATGCATCCCATATCCCTCACAAAAAACAACGTAAGCAGCTTCGGTCTCTTTATACTTAACTCCATTAGAAAGCACTTTTACAGCATCGTAATCAAAGCTTTCGTAACGAATACTCTCAGAACATTCTAAATATTGTTTGTAATCTTCTAAAAGTTCCTTTGTGTCAATCCTCCCCGTATGAAATAATCTACCAAAACCATTTTCAGAAACGATCCCACGATAACTTTTACGCACTATATTCGTATCCATATAAGGAGCTAACAAAGGTTTATCTGATGCCGAAAACCAATTGTTTTGTTCCTCTACAGACTTAAACACACGGTAGGTAGAAAATTTATAATCATAAACTCCACCAAGTTTGTTTTCTATTTCAGTATAAAATGGTAACGCAATTTCCAATTGCTCTTGCCCTTGCCATACCGGAGTAAATCGTTTCAAAATTACAGGATTGTAAACTCCACCAGCAACATTAGAGGATGTTTGAGAATCATCTTCATAAACCACAAACGACTTCCCATTCTCCTCTAGCTCTTTTGCAAAGGCCATTCCTGCCAATCCAAAACCTACTATTATACAATCTACTTTCATAAAATATGGATTAAAAAAAAACTCTTGAATGGAAATACATACAAGAGTCTTTTTATTATTTATGGAAACACAGAATTAATAATTCCACATATCCAATTCTTTATTTCTAATTTGTTCTCGAATACGTTCCGATTCCATAATTTGGTACAAAGCATTCCCCTGAATATAATCAGCAATTGCTCTATTTCCATATAAGTTTTCTTCACGTATGATAAAAGATGTAAATCTTCTAGAATTCAACAAGTCGTCAAAAGAGATAGGAGATCTATGATTTACATTATTAAATGCAAATGCATTGTGTAACACCTCTCTAGCATCTGGATAAAAGATCCAAAATAACGGCAACGTTTCATCATCAATAATATCATCTCTTCCCAACAATTGAACATCCGGGGCCAAAGGCGCTATTGCCAAAAGACGGTACTTTAATTCACCATGTCTTTTATCAAAATACCAGATACCTTTAATTTTATAACCTGAAATATCTTCAGATTTGATGGAAATTTCATCAACAAAATCTTTGATATCCGTTTCACCTTCATTGATCAATTCATAAGCATAATCAGATGTATCAACACGAGTCAATTTTTGATTGATATCTTTCTCTGTCAATTTTGATTTAAAGAAAGAATCATCATAAACTTCTTTGATCTTCCCAGTTTTGATCCCTTTTAACAAGGTGTAAAACAAAGATTTTCTGCTACTATTCACATTTGCAGAATCAATTGGATAATACAGAGGCATATTCATACGCTCATTCAAATCAATTTCTTCCCAAACAATTTTAGACCAAAGAATATCGCGTTCATTTACGTATCCGTAAGGTATTGGACTATCCTTAGAGGCTTCCTGATACTGCTCTGGCACTTGCCCTATTTCATCCGGTGTCTGCGCATTCAGCACACCAAAGTCAGCCTGTGCAATCGCTGAAATACTCAACAACACAAATCCAAATAGTAAATAATTTTTCAAATTCATCATTCTCAAACTTTTAATCCGCTTACAAAAATACTATATCTGTATTTTTAAACAATACTCTTATTGAATCTATTAACTAATGATTAGTTAGAGATTACTACACTCAACGGTAACACTCCTTTCAATCTGTAAGAAGAATTTCCAATAATCGCAGCCTTTACATCAAAAATACTTACCACATCCCCTCTTTTTGCTTTCATTAAAGCTTTTTGAGCTCTAGCATCCAATCTAGTACCATTCACCATCACTGTTGATTGACCTGGAATTTTAATTTTAAACGAAGAAACTTTTAATTTCAAATCAAAATCAAAATCTATCAATGCAGCATCAATAGTAGCTTTAGCTAAACTTGATTTAGGCATTTTAATAGACCCCCATTGCTTTCTAATAGTAGCTGCTGGTGGTGGAATATCTTTAATTCTAAACTTTACTGGTGGCGACTTAATAACGGTTCCATCATTTGTCTTACCTGTTACATTTATTATTACTTCTTTTCCTTTTCCAGGGAATAAATTATATTTTGTTCCTTTTACTCTTTTCAATCCAGAAGCAGAAGCCTTTACATTACTATCAGAAATACCGGGAATAGAAATTGTAATTGGATTTTGTACCCCCCTATAAACCACATTCATCTTATCAGCAGATACGACTGCTGAATTTGGCTTTGGAACCACTAGATAATTTGACTTTACAGGTATCTTAACATTCTTTCCATCTTGCTTAAAAACAAATTCACCAATGATGTCATTTTCACCAACTTTTCCTGTTTTAAACTTTACCAATGCGGCACCTTTCTCGTCTCTATCAGAATACTTCTTCCCATTGATGGTCAAACTTTCTGGTTTCAAATTTGCATCATACTTTCCTAAAACTACCGTTCCACTAAATTCTTCTCCAGGGAAATATGCCGGTTTATTCGGAATTACAATGGCTTGATATGTTTTTTCACTAATACTAGCATCTGCAGATAATTGTTTCCCTAATAAAGAGTTATAAATTTCTTTTTCAGAAGTTCTAGCATCCGCCTGGATAACAGAAATATTTGTCAAAGTAGCTACTAATGGAAACCCTTCATATCTATTTCTAATCCATGGTTGTGTTCTTTCACTATCCTTGATAGGTTGTTCACTAGTATCAAAACGTTTGTTTAAATGATCTAGTACATCTGGCTTGATATTTTCACCTAATACCGCAATGATATCATCTCTATACTGATTGATACTAGATACAAACAACTCACCATTCTCGGTAAGTTTTGTTTCTCCTGCAAAGAAAAACTCATCTCCTGCTGTTTCAGAATCCAAAGATTCATAGTCCTTGTGAAGTTCTGGATCTATTGTAGACAATAACGAGTCCTTTACCGCTCCTAAGTAATTAAAAAAGTCGTTTGAAATTCTATTTACTTGAACCGCTTTATCATTTAAGTCGCCATACTTTTCTGGTTGTTCTGACGCTTTTGTTCCCAAATCTTGTAAAACCGCAGCAATATCATTTGCCGATGTCTGATTTGATGATTCTATTTTTTCATTTAAGTATCCAAAAGATGACAATACTTTTTTACCCATATTCAATGCCAACATTGCAATAAATACAAGGTACATAAGATTGATCATCTTCTGCCTAGCTGATTGTTTTCCTCCTGCCATAATTAATAAGCTTTGTTAATTTTTAAGGTTATTAATTATTTATTCATTGCAGATAACATTCCACCATACACAGAATTCAAAGAAGACAAGTTGTTTGCCAATACTTCCATTTGAGATTCTAATTTTTCTGAATGTTTCAACATAGATTCATTTAAAAATGCTTGGCGCTCACTACTTTCAGACTGTACTTTATACAAACTATTCAATGATTCTAAATGTACTGCAGCAACAGCCATTTCCTCATTATATTTATGTGTATTCGCAACTGTATCTACCGATGAATTGATACTTTCTGCAGCTCCTTTAAAGTTTTTAATACTTTCAGCCAAACTACCTACCAACTCAGCATCTAAATTAGACTGACGTAACATTTCATCAAGTTTATCTGCCATAATACCTTTCGCATTTGGATCTTTATCTTTCGCAGAACCGCCTACCAATTCTGGATATACTTGCGTCCAATCTAAATCTTCTTCTATAGGTTCAAAAAAAGCAGAATAAGCAAAAATAAACGCCTCTGTTAAAAGACCAACAGTTAACATTACTCCTCCGGTAAGGGGTCCAATGCTAAAGTGTAATATTTTGAACAAGGCTCCTATCAAAACGACAGATGCTCCAAGTCCGTATACCATGTTTAAAATTTTCTTGCTTTTTACTGATTGTGCCATAATTTAAATTTTTATTAGGGGTTGGTTAATTATAATTTATTCTATTTTATTTTTTAGTTTTCTTAGATACACCAAGAAAATCTTGAACTGTTCTAAATCCTATATAACTTTTTAAAGAATCCGCATACTCATAATCTCTAGTAGATACTTGCAAGAAATAAGCAATATCTTTCCAAGAACCACCACGAATTACTTTTCGTTTATTTCCTTCATCTTCAATATTTGCATTGATACTAGATCCCGTTCTATAAGAACCTTGATTGTAGGAAGTACTTGTCCATTCTGCTACGTTCCCAGCCATATTATACAATCCATATCCGTTAGGATCATACGAATAAGCTTCTACCGTATATAAAGCACCATCAATTGCATAGTTTCCACGAACAGGTTTAAAATTCGCTAAAAAGATACCTCTATCATCTGTTGTATAAGGACCACCCCATGGATAAGTACCATGATCGATTCCTCCTCTAGCCGCAAATTCCCATTCTGCTTCCGTTGGCAATCTAAAATTCGGAACTCTAATTGGTGTTTTTCTAGACCTCAAGTAATCATTTTTCTTCTTAGTCTTCCAGTTACAATATGCCTTAGCTTGATACCAGTTCACCCCAACTACAGGATATTCTTGATATGCTGAATGCCAAAAGTATTCTTCATGAATAGGATCATTATATGAATAACTAAAATCTTTTACCCATACCGTAGTATCAGGATACACAGAAACATCTTCATGAATGATAAAATCTTTTCTAGAACCTGTTGTACTTTTCGCAGCTCCTTCTTTATTAAACCAAGAATAAGTGTATTTCAATTTTTTAACGTTCAAAATTCTTTCTCCCTCAAAAGAATCCTCTAAAGGCAAGTACATTGAATCCATAACCTCAGAATAGGCAGCATCTGGATATTCATTTTTATCCCAAACAATAGGAATTCTCCAGTTCAAAGCTCTTCCTTCTGTCAATGAATTTACATCTCCTAAACCACCATAATTATCAATCATATATTTTTCATACTGATTGGCATCGGTTGTATCTACTTCTTTAAAACTATAACGAAAAATACCATCGTCACTTCCTTCTCCATCGGCATCTACTAAATAAGATCTCTCATCGGCAGTAAGTGCCAATTCTGTACGTACAATTGAATCACGCACCCATTCCACGAACTGTCCATATTCACTATTTGTGACTTCAGACTCATCCATATAAAAATGCTGTACGGTAACAGTTCTCGGAGCAGTTCCGATTCCTCCAAAAGGATCTTCATCCTCTCTACCCATCGTAAAGGCACCTCCAGGAACTAAGACCATTCCAAAAGGTCTTTCAGAATAAATTTTCTTACCAGAAGACTTCCCTACAACCTCACCTCTATCGTTAGAACCACAACTATATATCACTAATATTAAGGCTATATAAACTGCTATATTTTTCATATTCACTTCTTGTCTTTCGTAATTGAGCGTAAACCTATCATTTTTTTTTATGAAAAGCAACGAATAAAAAGCATAAACCAAGACTTTTTGGCACTTTTCACTTAAAGTTAACGCGCATTTATTAATTTATTTTTTTCAATGCTTTGTACCATCTTTCTGGCACTTTTTGCGATGTCGCATCCATATAATCATCGTGCGTACACGGTATTAACGCATGTCGTTTGTATTTATTGTCATTCATAGAATGAATTTCCAACCACCAACGACCACTTTTATGGCTTTTATAAAAAACCATATTTTCATCCTCATGTGGCACTATGTATTTGATATATTTCTCTTTGGTACAGTAAGGATAATCGTTGGCTCTAAAGCTGTATCCTTCAATAAAATACCAAACCATCTGAGCAATTAAATGGGCCGTTTGCCCTTGCACATCAAGTCGATTGTTAAACTCATAAACACCAAATGAAGTTACTTTATCACTGATACCAGCATATCTAGAAATAGCACAGATTTCATCTCCATAAAAACCATTCGGAGTTGCATTACCATTCCCTGGTGCTTCTCCCATCCTAACAGCCCCAATATCAATACTAACAATATCAGCATCACGCATTATAGGTTCCACAATTTTCAAATCTTTTGCTTCTCCCAAACGATAAGCATCAAAAGACAAACTATCTAACAGATCGATTTCATCCTGTGAATTAAAAAAAGTTTGATACCCAATATTGCTATAATTAAACAAGTTTGCTGGCTCCTCCATTACAATCTTACTTAAAAAGGAATTTGAGTTTAATGGTGATTCCAGTGCTCCTAAATCGAATTTAGAATCAACGGAAACTATATTTACAAGCTGTTCTAAAGAATCATAGGCGCGGTAATTGGCATAGGTTAGATCTTGTCCACCCCCCAATATGATCGGCACAATATTTTTTTTAACTAAAGAAGTTATTACTTCTCTCAAAGCAAAATAAGTATCTTGAACAGAAGCTCCTTGTGGAATATTCCCAAGATCGACTATTTTTTGAGACCAATTCCCAGGATATAATTTGTAAAAATGCTTTCTAATAGCATCCACACCATAACCGGTAGTATCATTGTTAACAGCTCCTCGTCCATCTTGAACTCCTAAAATTGCAATGGATACATTTTGTAAATCAGGGATCCCTTGCTCTTTTGTATGAATTCCAACAAAACGAGACAAGGATGTCTCAGGATATTCTGAAATTTCTTCTAGAAAAGGCTCTTCAAGGGGGAATAAAAATTCTAAGTTCATTAACAATAATTCTCTTAAGCTCTTTTAATAGCACCAAGCATCTCAAAAATATAAAATAAATCCAAAAAACAAAATGAATTTGAACTATCTATTTCTTTTTAGCTGCGGGCTTTTTCTTGGCAGCTGTTTTTTTAGCTGCGGGCTTTTTCTTAGCAGCTGTTTTTTTAGCGGGTGCTTTTCTTGTTTTTTTCTTTGGTTTTTTAGCTTCAATAATAGCTTGAACCTCTTCCAAAGTCATGTTTTTTGCATCCGTAGTCTTCGGTAATTCTATCTTAAGTTTTCCCTGTAAAATATTGAAACGTCCCCATCTAGCTTTCTCTAAACGAATTCCTTCCTCTTCCCAGTTATGGATCACTTTTTCAATTTCTTTACGTTTTTTATCTTCAATCAACTCTACAATATCATCATAACTTAAGTTGTCATAATCATATTTTTTATTGACATTGATAAACATGCTATTCCATTTGATAAAAGGACCGAATCTTCCGACTCCTTTCTGTACGGGTAAATTTTCATATTCAGCAATCGGTGCATCCGCCTCTTGTTTTGCAACAATCAACTCAGTAGCTCGCGCCATATCAACAGACATTGGATCCTCTCCTCTTTCCAAAGAGACATACATGGTTCCGAATTTAATATACGGACCAAATCTTCCATTAGAAACCACTACATCTTCACCTTCGTAAACTCCCAAATTCTTTGGTAACAGGAACAATTCCAAAGCTTCTTCAAGCGTAATAGTTCCCAAAGTTTGCTCTTTCAACAGAGAAGCAAATAATTTTTCCTCATCTTCCGGATCTCCAATCTGAGCCATCGGACCGAATTTTCCTAAACGCACTAATATCGTTCTTCCTGTTTCAGGATGTTTTCCTAAAATTCTTTCACCACTTTCTCTTTCGGCATTTTCAGAAACATCTTTTACAGTTGGATGAAATGTTTGATAAAAATCTTTGATCATCGCAGTCCAGTCTTGCTCACCTTCAGAAATATCATCGAAATCTGCTTCTACTTTAGCCGTAAATCCAAAATCCAAAATATTTGAAAAATTCGCAACTAAAAAGTCATTCACAATATTTCCGATATCCGTAGGAACCAATTTTCCTTTATCAGACCCAACTTTTTCGGTCAAATTCTTATTAAAAATTTTCCCTGCTTTTAAAGTAAATTGCTCATATTCTCTTTCAACACCTTCCAATTCTCCTTTCACGATATACCCTCTTCTTTGAACGGTAGAGATTGTTGGTGCATAGGTAGATGGTCTACCTATTCCTAATTCCTCCAACTGCTTTACCAAAGAAGCCTCTGTAAATCTGTAGGGTGGACTTGTAAACCTTTGTGTTGCAGTGATAAAGTTATAATCTAAAGCCTCTTCTTTAGCCAATTGAGGAAGCATTCCTGCCTGCTCTTCTTCTTCATTATCAGTTCCCTCTAAGTATACTTTTAAAAACCCTTCAAATTTGATCATCTCTCCGTTTGCAGAAAAGATTTTCTCATTTTTGTTGTTTTCAATTTTCACATTGGTTCTTTCCAACTGAGCATCACTCATTTGAGAAGCTAATGTTCTTTTCCATATCAAATCATACAAACGATCTTGATCATTTTCTACGTTCACCGTATGGCGCTTCATATCTGTCGGACGAATCGCCTCATGCGCTTCTTGTGCTCCTTTCGATTTGGTTTTAAAAACTCTTGGATTGCTATACTCAGCCCCGTAATAATTTGTAATCTCTTCCTCTGCTTCTTTTCTAGCATCATCAGATAAATTCAAACTATCTGTTCTCATATAGGTAATCAAACCGGCTTCATACAAACGCTGTGCAACTTGCATTGTTCTTGCTACAGAATACCCCAATTTCCTTGAAGCTTCTTGTTGTAATGTAGAAGTTGTAAATGGGGGTGCTGGTGATTTTTTAGCTGGTTTTTTTTGCAAATCTGAAATTGAAAAATCAGCATTCGCAGCAGATTCTAAAAACTTTTCCGCTTCTTCTCTAGAGGCAAAACTTTTAGGAATCGTTGCTTTGAATTTTTTACCATTGCTATTTAAAAACTCAGCAACTACTTTATAATGAGCTGTTGTTTCAAACTCTCTAATACTTCTTTCTCTTTCTACAATCAATCTTACGGCTACCGACTGAACTCTTCCAGCAGACAATCCTCCTTTTACTTTTCTCCAAAGCACTGGAGACAATTCATATCCTACCAAACGGTCCAACACTCTTCTTGCTTGTTGAGCGTTTACCATATCATAATTGATATCTCTTGGATTATCAACTGCCTTTAAGATTGCTTTTTTAGTAATCTCATGAAACACAATACGTTTTGTATTCTCAGAATTTAATTTTAGTTGTTCTTGTAAATGCCAAGCAATTGCTTCTCCCTCACGATCCTCATCACTTGCTAGCCATACAGTATCTGCTTTCTTAGATAAAGTCTTTAATTTCTTAACAACTGCTTTTTTATCATCAGAGACTATATAACTTGGTAGAAAATCTCCATCTACATTAATCCCTAACTCGCTAGAAGGTAAATCTGCAATATGTCCAAAACTAGATTCTACCTGAAAATCTTTCCCTAAGAACTTCTCTATTGTCTTGGCTTTTGCTGGTGACTCAACTATTACTAAATTCTTTGCCATATATCGTAATTGTATAATTCGTTGTCGAAAATTGCTAGCATATTCTTTCTGTTTTAACTCTTAGCCAAACAAAAATGCATACCCTTAGCTCTTGCAAAAGTAGATAGATTTTTTAAATTTCAAATTTAAGTTCCATTTAAATTCAAATATTTTTTAATTCTTCACTTATTTTTAACGGTTTATTTCTCTGCCAAAATGTCAGAATTCGTATTTTTGATTGTATCTTTGCAATCCAAATTTTCTAAAGGAATGGAGACTGAAAAAATAATTGATGCTAATAAACAAGGACATCCTTTGTTAACTGAAGCAATAGAAGGAAACAAAAAAAAGCTATACATAGAAAGTTATGGTTGTCAAATGAACCTAAACGATAGTGAGATAGTTGCTTCTATTCTAGCAGAGAACGATTTTAACACTACGCAATATATTGAGGACGCTGATTTGGTATTGGTAAACACTTGTTCCATTAGAGATAAGGCGGAACAAACTATCAGAAAAAGGCTACAAAAATACAACTCAATCAAAAAAATCAACCCTGAAATGAAAGTGGGTGTTTTAGGTTGTATGGCTGAGAGATTGAAATCAAAATTCCTAGACGAAGAAAAAATTGTTGACCTTGTTGTTGGACCCGATGCTTACAAAGATCTACCAAATCTTTTGGAAGAAGTAAATGAAGGAAGAGATGCAGTAAACGTAGTTCTTTCTAAAGATGAAACTTATGGAGACGTCTCCCCTGTTCGTTTGAACTCAAATGGAGTTTCTGCTTTTGTTTCCATTACTCGTGGATGTGATAATATGTGTACTTTTTGTGTGGTTCCTTTTACAAGAGGAAGGGAACGTAGTAGAGACCCTAAAAGTATCATTGAAGAGATCCAAAGCTTAAAAGATAAAAATTACAGAGAAATTACTTTATTAGGTCAAAATGTGGATAGCTACCTTTGGTATGGAGGTGGACTGAAAAAAGATTTAGACAAAGCTTCTGATATTGCCAAAGCCACTGCTGTTGGTTTTGCTAAATTACTAGATTTAGTTGCCGCCAACTTCCCTACTTTAAGAGTTCGCTTTTTTACAAGCAACCCGCAGGATATGGATTTGGAAGTTTTACATGTGATTGCAAAACACCCTAATATCTGTAGATACATACATTTACCTATCCAATCCGGAAGTACTTCTGTTTTAGAAAGAATGAACAGACAGCATACACGTGAAGAATACATGGAATTGGTGGATAAGATAAAAGAAATAATTCCTGGTGTTGCCATCTCACAGGATATGATTATTGGCTTCTGTGGAGAAACAGAAGAAGAACATAAGGAAACCCTTAGCATGATGGAATATGTTCAATATGACTATGGATTTATGTATGCTTACTCGGAAAGACCTGGAACTTTAGCCGCAAAAAAACTTGAAGACGACATTGACGACAAAACTAAAAAACGTCGTTTGAATGAAGTGATTGCTGTTCAGAGAGCATTGAGCACAAAAAAAACGCAAGAATACGTTGGGCAAACTATAGAGGTTCTTATTGAAGGAACTTCCAAAAAATCATCAGAACATTGGATGGCAAGAAACACGCAAAATTATGTTGCTGTGTTCCCAAAAAAAAATGAAAAAGTTGGAGATTATATCCAAGTCAAAATTGAAGATTGTACTTCAGCAACACTTATTGGTCATTCTGTTAGTGAAGCTCAAGAAATTCCTTTTCAATAATAAAACAAATAAAAGCAATGGAAGGACTAACTACCATCAAACAACGTTTTGAAATCATTGGTAACGATGACAAACTAAACAGATCCCTTGAAAAAGCAATTCGTGTTGCCCCAACAGACATCTCTGTTTTGGTAACAGGTGAAAGTGGTGTTGGTAAAGAAACTATTCCAAAAATAATTCATCAACTATCACACAGAAAACATTGTAACTATATTGCGGTAAACTGTGGTGCCATTCCAGAGGGAACAATCGATAGTGAACTTTTCGGACATGAAAAAGGTGCTTTTACAGGAGCTACTTCTGCAAGAAAAGGATATTTTGAAGTAGCAGATGGTGGAACTATTTTTTTAGATGAAGTCGGAGAATTACCACTTACAACTCAAGTACGACTATTGCGTGTTCTTGAAAATGGAGAGTTTATCAAAGTAGGTTCTTCTCAAGTCCAAAAAACCGATGTAAGAATTGTTGCTGCCACCAACATGAAAATGCAGCAAGCAATCCAAAAAGGAAAATTTAGAGAAGACCTTTATTATAGACTGAGTACCATTGAATTAAATCTTCCTCCTTTAAGAGATCGAGAAAATGACATTCATTTATTATTCAGAAAATTCGCTTCAGATTTCGCACAGAAATACAGAATGCCAACCATTCGCTTGAACGAAGATGCTATCAACTTACTAATCAACTATAGGTTTCCTGGAAACATTAGACAATTAAGAAATATTGCAGAACAAATATCTGTCGTTGAGGAAAGCAGGAATATTGGAGCTGATAAATTAATTCAATACCTACCCAACTACAACAATTTGCCTGCAGTTATTGATACGAATGATTCACAAGAAGGCAAAAGTATCTCTGAAGACAGAGATGTTCTTTACAAAGCATTGTATGAACTTCGAAAAGATTTTAATGAGTTAAAAAAACTGACCCTAGATTTAATAAACAACAAAAACATAGGTGAGTTACCCTCTGAAAATCTGCAATTGCTAGATCAATTAAATAAAGAAAAAGATAATTTCAACCAAGATTCAAATGTTGAACTGATTCAAATCGAACAACCTTCTATCCCTTCTAATAATTATGAATATGCAGAAACCATAGAAGAAGATGAATCTTTATCTTTACACGAGAAAGAAATCGAGATGATAAAAAAGTCTCTTGAAAAAAACCAAAACAAAAGAAAACTAGCGGCAAAAGAGTTGGGGATTTCCGAGCGTACACTTTATAGAAAAATAAAACAATACGACTTATAACAAAGTTTAGTTGAAACTCTCATTGTTAAGTTGTTAATTTGTTCTCAACTGACTTCAACTAGGAAGTAATCATCATTATCTAGAAAAAAAAATGAAAATGAAAAATATTATTTTTTGCACTGTTCTACTCTTAAGTATCATTAGTTGTGGTGTTTATTCTTTTACAGGAGGAGATACAGGGAATGCGAAAACACTACAAGTAAACTACTTTCCTAATAATGCCCCTTTGGTGGAACCAGGATTAAGTCAGCGTTTCACCCAAGATCTTCAAGATTTATTTTTGAGACAGACAAATCTAAGTCTGGTTAAATCGGGTGGAGATTTATTCTTTGAAGGTGAAATTACAAATTACCGTGTTACACCAATGACCGCTACTGCCGAACAAACTGCTGCTCAAAGTAGACTTACCATTGTAGTAAACGTCCGTTTTTACAATAAACTAGACGAGAAAAAGGATTTTGAAAAAAGCTTTACACATTTTAGCGACTTTGATGCAAATGATCAATTAACAGGATCTATATTAGAAGGTGCTTTGGATGAAATATTTGAACGTATCACACAAGATATTTTTAACGCTTCTGTAGCAAACTGGTAATACTTAATAATGGATATTCAAACGTTTTCAGCTTTACAAAAAAACGCAACTTCTTTTAACAAGGAAGAGATTCAACAACTAGAAAACATTGTTGAAAAATATCCCTATTTTCAATCCGCAAAGGCCATTTTATTAAAAGCCTACAAAAAAACGAACAACTACAAATACAATAAATCACTTAAAAACACAGCTGCAATTACAATTGACAGAAGTGTTCTTTTTGATTACATCAGTAGTTTTCAGTTTGAAAAACCAAGAAATCCAGAGACAAAACCTAGTACTATAAAAACGGTACCTGTTGAAGAAAATATTTCTTCAAAAGAAAATGAAAGTGCTCCTTTCGAATTTGATCAAAATGAAGCTCACTCTTTCAATCAGTGGTTACAACTTACTACAAAAAAGCCGATAGAAAGAATTCCTAAAAAAGACAGTGCTCTTTTTAAAAATAAAGATTTGATCGATAAATTTATCGACTTAAATCCAACTATAAAACCTATTCCTAAAGAAGCACAAAGCTCTTCCACCACAGAAAACAGCTATCAAGAAAACGAATTGATGACCGAGACTTTGGCCCGAGTTTACTTAGAACAAAAAAAATATAGCAATGCAATCAAAGCATATAATATTTTAATTTTGAAATATCCAGAAAAAAGTGGTTTCTTTGCAGACCAAATTAAGAAAATAGAACACCTTAAAAATAAATAAGCATGACATATACATTGTTTTTAATCCTTATCCTTGTTGTAGCAGTATTGCTAGTATTAATAATTATGGTTCAAAACCCTAAAGGAGGTGGATTATCTTCTTCTTTCGGAGGAGCAGGTGGATCTCAATCAATGGGAGGAGTACAAAGCACCAATAACTTTTTAGACAAAAGTACTTGGACATTAGCAATTGCGTTAATGGCTATGATTTTGCTTTCTAACTTTGCAATCCCAAGAGAAAACACAAACTCAACAGAATCTCAAATAGAAGAAACGTTGAATAACAGAATTACAGAAGATGAAGCTCCTTCTTTACCAGAAGTAGAAGAGACAGAAGAAGCTGCCGAATAAAACATCAACACAAGTTGACACAAAAATGCCAAGGAAAATGACACCTTGGCATTTTTTTTTACATATTGTCAGAGTTATACAAATGGCATATTTTTGGATACACAAAAGGCAAATTCAAATATAAACTTATAAACATATATAATAATGAGTAACGTAAACATCAAACCATTAGCGGACAGAGTACTTGTAGAGCCATTAGCAGCAGAAACTAAAACTGCATCAGGATTAATCATCCCTGATTCAGCAAAAGAAAAACCATCTAAAGGAACTGTTGTTGCGGTTGGGAATGGAACTAAGGACGAAGCGATGACTGTGAAGGTAGGAGATACTGTATTATACGGTAAATACGCTGGTACTGAACTAAAACTAGAAGGTACAGATTACTTAATTATGAGAGAGAGCGATATCTTCGCAATCGTATAATTTTTCAATTTATTCATCTTTAATAGAGAACATAAAAACACATTAAAATGGCAAAAGAAATTAATTTTAACATTGACGCACGTAACGGATTAAAACGTGGTGTTGATGCTTTAGCAAATGCAGTAAAAGTAACATTAGGACCAAAAGGTAGAAACGTAGTAATTGAAAAATCATTCGGTGGACCTTCTATCACCAAAGATGGTGTGAGTGTTGCCAAAGAAATTGAGCTTGAAGATCCAATTGAAAATATGGGAGCTCAAATGGTAAAAGAAGTTGCTTCTAAAACCAATGACTTAGCTGGTGACGGAACAACAACCGCTACTGTATTAGCACAAGCAATCGTAAAGGAAGGATTGAAAAACGTTGCTGCTGGTGCCAATCCATTAGATATTAAAAAAGGAATTGATAAATCTGTTGAAGTTTTAGTTGCTGATTTGCAAAAGCAATCTGAAGTTGTAGGAAATCAATCAGACAAAATCAAACAAGTAGCTTCTATCTCTGCTAATAACGACGAAACTATTGGTGATTTAATCGCTGAAGCTTTTGGTAAAGTTGGTAAAGAAGGTGTTATCACTGTAGAAGAAGCAAAAGGAAGAGAAACTTATGTTGATATTGTAGAAGGAATGCAATTTGATAGAGGTTACTTATCTCCATATTTTGTTACAAACACAGAAAAAATGTTGGCTGATTTAGAGAATCCATACATTTTACTGTTTGAAAAGAAAGTTTCTGCTTTAAAAGAATTATTGCCAATCTTAGAGCCTATTTCTCAATCAGGGAAACCATTATTGATCATCGCTGAAGATGTTGATGGTGAAGCATTGGCTACTTTGGTAATGAATAAATTACGTGGAGCACTTAAAATTGCTGCTGTAAAAGCTCCTGGATTCGGAGACAGAAGAAAAGCAATGTTAGAGGACATCGCAATCTTAACAGGGGGTACTGTAATTTCTGAAGAAAGAGGTCTTACTTTAGAAAACACAACTATTGAGATGTTAGGAACGGCTGAAAGAGTAACTATCGACAAGGACAACACAACTGTTGTGAATGGTGCTGGTGAATCTGATGCTATCAATGTGAGAGTTACACAAATCAAATCTCAAATTGAGAACACTACTTCTGACTACGATAAAGAAAAGTTACAAGAACGTTTGGCTAAATTAGCTGGAGGAGTTGCTGTATTATACGTAGGTGCTGCTAGTGAAGTTGAAATGAAAGAAAAGAAAGACAGAGTAGATGATGCGTTACATGCTACAAGAGCTGCTGTTGAAGAAGGAATTGTTGCTGGTGGAGGTGTTGCCTTAGCTAGAGCAAAAGCTTCTCTTACTTCTATTATTGCTGAAGATAACACAGACGAACAAACTGGTGTAAACATTATCAATAGAGCTATTGAAGAGCCATTGAGACAAATTGTTGAAAATGCTGGTGGAGAAGGTTCTGTTGTAATTTCTAAAGTATTGGAAGGTAAAGCTGATTTTGGATACAATGCAAAATCTGGAGAATATGTTGAAATGCTAAAAGCAGGAATTATTGATCCAACAAAAGTAACACGTGTAGCATTAGAAAACGCTGCTTCTGTTGCAGGAATGATTTTGACTACTGCATGTACTATTTCAGAAATAAAATCAGAAACAGGTGCTGCTGATGGCGGACACCCTCCGATGGGTGGTGGAATGCCTGGGATGATGTAAGATCCTAATTTTTTATAAAAAAGTGCTTTTGAGTTTTCAAAAGCACTTTTTTTTTGAAATATATTTTCTCCCCTCACACCTTTTAAACCATAACATTTTTCTCTTTCCTCCTCTTCTTACATTAACACCAGTATTCATCATGGCAAGGTATTTGTAATTTAAACATCAACCGTAATTACTACACTTAAAAAACACCTATTAATGCTTGCTTTTCCTTTTCCTAAAACACAACTGACTACATTAATTTTTCTATTTATAGCTCAATTTATTCTTGCCCAAACGGAACCATCGATTACCGGAAGAGTAGCCACCCCTGAAAACGAAAGTTTGCCATACGCATCCGTTGCATTGTTAAACCCAAAGGATTCTACAATGATCAACTTTACCACCACTGATATGGATGGAAAGTTTAAAATATTGGAAGATTCTCGCGACTCTTTATTAATTCAAATTCACTCTACTGGATTTATCTCCCACTTTGAAAATATAGTTTTTAGAAACGAACCGATCGATTTAAACAACATCTTATTAAAAGAAGATATTGGAGTATTAGATGAAGTAACAATTTCTGCAGTAATTCCTATTCAGATAAAAAAAGACACAGTTGCTTTTAACACCTCAGCATTTAAAGTGAACCATGATGACAACATAGAAGACATGCTTGAAAAATTACCTGGAATGGAAATAGATTCTGATGGTAAAATGATCGCACAAGGAAACGAGGTCACAAAAATTTACGTGGATGGAAAAGAGTTTTTTGGAGGAGACCCTTCAGTGGTCATGAAAAACTTATCTGCAGATGTTATTGCAAAAGTTGAAATTATTGATAAAAAAAGTGATGAATCTGAACTTACAGGTGTAAGCGATGGAAACAAACAAGTAATCCTAAACTTCACTCTAAAAAAAGACAAAAAAAATAGAGCTTTTGGAAAAGCTAGTGCCGGAATAGGACTAGATAATAGATATTTTGCAAGTGGAAACTACAATCAATTTTCTTCTAAAACGCAATTCTCTGCGGTGGTCTCAACCAATAACATAAATGTTACCGGATCCAATATTAAAAACTTTTTAAAAAGTGCTGATGGCCTTGGAGATGAATCAGATGGAGAAGAATCTACTATTAACAAGAAAAGTTTAAGCGGTTTTTTAAATTCTCAAGTTGCTGGGCTACACTTTGGACATGAATTCAAGAAAAAAGAATCCTTAAATGCGGATTATACCTTCAACCAGTCTCAAAATGATGGTACCTCGTATACAAACCGAGTATCCTCAGTAAATGAGAATAACATCAATTCTAATATTGTGAGCAATTTTGATAATTACGACCAAAATCACAATCTAAATTTTAATTATAAAAATCAAGCAAACAATACGTATAGTTATTTTGCTAAAGGAATGTTTAATGCAAGTGACAGAATTATTTCACTTAATAAATTTTCCCAAATTTACAATACAGAGAACATCCTTAGAACTACAAATGACAGTAAGTTTAACAATGCACAAAATCGTCATCGAGGAAATTTAAAATTAAACTTCTATAAAAAACTCAACGAAGAAGGAAAAAACTTTGCTGTAGGTGCCTATGCTACTACAGAAAAACTTAAAAGATTCAATCAACAATACACAGAAACGACAAGAAATCTTGATCAAGAAACACCTTCGGTAGTTAAAAGTGATATCTACAGAGATGAGTTAATTGACAATAACTCTATCAATTACAACATCAAATACACTGAGCCTTTAGGACACAATCACTATATAAAAATTGAAGCCTTTAATACATTTAGAAATATTGACGAAGACGTGGTTCAGTCCAAAACAACAATCACAGATGACAATAGACAAGATTTATTTGAATACAAATACAACCATAAAGAATACAATTACCAATCTAGATTGGGATACAGTTACAATATTGAAAAATTAAATATTTATGCGGGAGCAGAATATCAAGACCTTACCAGAGACTTTGGTGAACTTGAAAAAATGTCTGTGAATAAAAAAAATAGTTTCATCAATCCAAGAGCTTTTATTCAATACAAACCCAAAGCCGGAAGAAAGTATCGTCTGAATTACAAAAAATCCGTTCGCAGTCCAAATATCTACCATAGTTCAACGGTGGTGAATGACTTGATTCCAAGATTTATCAGAAAAGGGAATCCAAATATAAGTGCAGAACAAAGAGACGATCTCTCCGCTAGAGTAAATATCCATGATTACAAATCAGCACTTACATTTTATGGCTTGGTAAATCTTTCACATACAAAAGACGCCATCATTCCTACAATTGAGATCGATGAAGATCTTAATCGAGTAAGAAGCTTTGAAAACATCGGAATTAAGGATAATATAACCACTTCCTTTAGCTTGAGTAAAAAAATCAACCGTCTTCCTGTAAGATACACCATCAAAAACAGAAACTCTTTTCAAAAATCAAATTCTTTGATCAATTATGTTTTAAACGATGTATCGGCAAATAGATATTCAGGAAGTTTGAGATTTGAAAACCACAATAAAAACATATTTGATTTTAAAATAGGTGCCGAGTACTCCATGAATCAAACTAATTTCTCTATCAGAAAAGAACTAAATAGAGAATTTGCTACACAGCATTATTTCACAAAATTTGATTATGATTTCACAAAAAAATTAAGTTTCAATACTCAATTTGATTATTATTTGTATTCCTATGACACCGCCACTTCAAATGAAAATTTTTCAACGGATGTCATTTTACCACTTTGGAATACTGCTATTTCATACTCCTTCACTCCTAAAAAAAACAATGTGGTAAAACTTATTTTGATAGACATGCTTAACAAAAATGTGGACATCAGACGAAGAAGTAGTGTGAACTACTTTGAAGAAACCTCTACCGAAAGTTTAGGAATGTATGCTGTTGTTAGTTACACTTATCGTTTGAATAATGGTGCTAGAAAGAAACTGAAAAAAGGAAAAAAATCATAATAGAAATAAAAAAAGGAGATTCAAATTGAACCTCCTTTTTTTTGTTTAATCCTCCCTGTATTGACAGCAAGTATGCAACTCTTTATAACTATCCGTATTCGCCGTCAATGAATCCACATCATGCCCAACCATAAGAATAGATTGCTGAATTTCATCTTTCGATGTCTTATACTCATTGAAAATAAGGTTCAATTGTTTTGAGTTGACATCCCACTGGGCATACTTTACCCCAGTAGTCTTCAAACAAGATTTCTCAATTCTGGCTTTACACATTTCACAATTGCCATTCACGGACAATGCAATTTTCTTTTTTTTGCTTTTTTCTTGTACTTCTTGAGCTGATACTCCATATGAGAAAGCTACTAACAAGATTAAAATTATTTTTTTCATCCTATTCTATTTTATAAATTATATCTAATTCCTCCATAATACATTCTTCCTAAAACCGGCGCGTACACCAATGTCGAATCAAAATAAGGTCCAAAAGGGTCGTCACTTGCCAACACCGGATTCTTTTGTGTGGTATCTAATATATTTTCGGCACCAACGTAAAATTCCAAATTATCAGACAAAACATAAGTCAGCTGAGAATGCAACAACTGAGTTGGACTTGAGTACTCCGCTAATTGATATGCTATTGGATTTTGACTCGTATCTGGAATTCTTTGCTCACCTAACCAATTATAAGTCATATCCCATTTCCATTGTCGTTCTTTTATTTTTTTAGATTGATACCCCACATTCACAAAATACGTTTCTTTAGGTTGCAAAGGCTTCTGTAAACGCCCTTTTTTATAAGCTATTTCCACATCATTTAATTGGTAAGCAATTCGCAAATCCCACAAGGAATGCAATTCATAATTCAACTCTGCTTGAAAAGATTTTGCAGTAGAACTTCCATTTAAATTATAAAATTGGACTTCCCGTGGAGACGCATCATAATCTACAATTACTTGTTGAGAAAAATCTGTGATAAAATAATCCAAAGATAAGGAGACTGAATTCCCAAATACTTTTGTTTTATGCAAATAACTCAAACCATAATTCCAAGCAATTTCCGGATTCAACCCATAACTTCCTTCACCTTGATCATCTATAGAAATAGTCCTTGAAGAGGCAAACATCTTTTGATTTTCAGCAAAAATACTTGCGATCCTCTGCCCTTTTCCTGCAGCTATTTTAAACACGCCCGAATCCCAAGGTTCATAACGAACATGAATCCTTGGAGTAATCATATATTTCATTACCGTATGATAATCAGCCCTAAGACCGGCAACAACTGTTAAGTTATCAATATTATCATAAGTATATTCAAAAAAACCACCCATCGAATTTTCATTTCTAGTATAGGCATCCAAAAGGACTTGTTCTTTATACCCATCATAAGAAACACTAATTCCTGTTTTAAAGGTATGCATCGTATTAAATAATATAGACTGAAAAATGGAATTGAAATAAAAACTATTTTGTTCTATATTATAAACATTATACCCAAAATAAGATTGCTGGTTATGATTACTATATGACGACTGAAAACCAATACTTTGGTAAGGTTTATCCTTAAAAACATAGCCCAACTTCGATGAAAATTCAAAACGTTTCGTATCTATTTCACCACCATATTCTGTGCCTTGAAATTTATCAACCTCGGGATTATAAGCTAAACTTCCTATTTGCTTTGCATCTGCAACATATTTTACATCTAAAAAACTCACCCATCCTGATGTAGGGTTTGCGTATTGCCATCGATTTAATAAATTCAATTGAGAACCGAGTGGCACATCTAAAAATCCATCGCCATTTCTATCAACTTTTAATTGTCGATGATTTGTATGTACAAACAAGCCTGTACTCCATGAATCAGAAATATTTTTTAGAATATGTGCATTCAATTCTAACCTTCCCGAACCAGATCCATAAAGATTTGCAAAAAAACTATTGGAGTTTCTAGGCTTTTTTAACTCCGTATTGATTTGACCAGAAATACTTTCAAATCCATTGACCACAGACCCCATTCCTTTGGTGACTTGAATACTTTCAATCCATGTACCGGGAATAAAAGACATACCATAAACTTGCGAAGCACCCCGAACCGAAGGAATATTTTCTTGAGAAATTAAAATATATGGACTTGTAAGGCCTAACATTTTTATTTCTTTGACACCGGAAATAGCATCTGCATAACTCACCCCAACCGCAGGGTTTGTTTCAAAACTCTCTGACAAATTACAGCAAGCTGCCTTTAACAATTCTGCTTCGTTTATGGTTATTGTATTCATCGGAGAAAAAAACGAAGTTGCAGTTGAATTCTGCTTACCCTTAATCTCTATTTCTGAAAGAGACAAAGTTGGTTTTAAAAAATGATGTAATTCTTTATTGCTTGTAACGATTAAAGTATCCGTTTGATACCCAATATAACTGACCACCAATTTATTTGATTTCTCACTTAAATCAATTTCAAACCAGCCCTCATTATTCGTAGTAGTGCCTATCGTTGTTTCCAACCAATAGACGGAAGCCCCTGGCAATCCAGAAACTTGTTGTTCTTCATTTGTAATCATCACCATACCTTTCAATTTCTCTTGAGAAAATGACAGCATGCTAACAAAAACAAATGGTAAAATTATATAATAATATTTCACTTTTTGATTTGTTTTCGCACCAATTAAGCACAAATTAATACTAGATTCTTCTGAAAAGACCTAATATTCAAATCAAATAAGACTCATAGACAACCACTCTATTTTTTAGTATTGGCGCTGAATGATATTGGAAAAAACTTTTAGAATCGAGATTATCTTGACACAAAGAAAATGAAAAACTCAAATTCTGAAGAATGGCAATTTGAGAATCAAATGAAATTAATGTGGTTATTTTTTTTGAAGGAAAATCATTTCCATCTACAAACTGATATTTAGTTTCACAACAAGATTTCTTTTTGACACTTTCAGTTTTCGAAGTATCACAAGCATCAACTTGTTGTGGCATTTCACAGCCATTGACATCCACAAAATAAGAAACCTCAGAAACCTCCCCAGCACAATAATGTTTGCTGACCCCAAAAGACATCGAAGAGAACAGCACCAAAACTGCCATCAATATTATTCCTATATTTTGGAGTAGTTTTTTCACACTACAAATTTAACAAATTCAAAATGCTAAAAAGCTTAAAACCTGTTAAATTATCTCAAAGTAGGCTTTATACCCGCAATTTTCTCATAGAAGAGCGCAGCCATCAACAACAACAGAAACAAAGGATGTATCAAAAACCTTCTAACATAAAAAGGCAAGAGATACCCTTTTTCAAAACCGGTTGAGAGTAAAAAGGTGTAGGCAGAAATCAACAAAACAAAACCAAGCACATATAATTTTGCAGATAAAATCACATAGCCTAATTTTTCAAAAACCAAATAAATGATTCCCAGTGAAATGATAGAATTCAGCGAATAACGAAGAAATAAATCCCAAATCAATCTGCCGTACTCAAATTCAGGTACAGAGGTGTACAAATAATCATTTTGAAAAAAAACAATGAATGGATCATAAAACATTTCATTTTCATATGCCCTCACTAACACAAGGGCTATCAATAAAATAAAAACCAAGAAGTATCTAATTATTTTTCTCATTACGCACTTGCTTATAATTAGAAAAATAATTGACCCACACTAACCACAACAAAAACACCAATCCATAAATAATGGAAGGAAAAATTAAGTTATGTAACATTTCTTTTTGCTCAGGTAATTTTTCTAGGGCTACTGTTAAAAAAGCGATTCTTAAAATATTAATTCCATAAATAAGCATCCCACCACCTAAAGCATACAAAAAAGTTTTTTTTAAAGGACCGGGAAATGCAACAATAAAAGCAACAAACAGAATTATAACACTAATTGAATTACAGCCCTCTATGACCCGAGCTAAGTACACGTCATTTAATATTAATTTTATAGAAAGTTCTTGTTCATGCTGTTCCATCACTGCGTTGTAACCAAAAAAATGAAGCACTGCAATTGTTTGCTCAGCAACTTTTTCTGTCACAGGAGCGCACTGAAACATAGAACCTTTTTCTTGGGTTGCATGCAAATAATAGGAATACATGGCAAACATAAAAAAATAAGACCCGAAGAATTTTGCTAAAAAAAAGAGAACACCTTTTCTTTTACTCACGCGATTTTCTTTTACAATTTTATCAAAAATACCATTTTTAATTAAAGCGCCAACCAAAGAATAGATACAAGATTTATTTTCATCTCAATAAGTTTTAGAGGCAGACAAAATATAAACGAAAAATAATCGTTCTAGGTGTTGAATTATTGTTGCGAAAACATCACAATATTAGTAACTTCGCAGAAAATTTTACAACACATAAAATGAGCACTAGCAAAACAGCAAAATCTGCCTTAATTTCGGTATTTCACAAAGATGGTTTAGAGCCAATTGTAAAGAAATTAAATGAGTTAAATGTAACTATTTACACAACTGGAGGTACTGAAACTTTTATCAAAGATTTAGGTATTGATGTAGTTCGTGTGGAAGACTTAACATCTTATCCTTCTATCTTAGGAGGTCGTGTTAAAACTTTACACCCTAAAGTTTTTGGAGGAATCTTAAACAGACGTGAAAACGAAAGTGACCAAAAACAGATTGAAGAGTTTGAAATTCCTGAAATTGACATTGTAATTGTTGATTTATATCCATTTGAAAAAACGGTTGCTAGTGGTGCTCCTGAACAAGATATTATTGAAAAAATTGATATCGGTGGAATCTCTTTGATTAGAGCTGCTGCTAAAAACTTTAAAGATGTAATTTGTGTTTCTTCAATGGACCAATACGGAGAGTTTTTAGATATCATCAAAGAACAAAACGGCGCTACAACTATTGAGCAACGTAAATCATTCTCAGCTAAATCTTTTGCTGTATCTAGTCATTATGACTCGGCTATCTTCAACTACATGAATGATGACCAACCTCAGTTCAGACAAAGTTTTGATACTGTTAAACAATTGCGTTACGGAGAAAACCCTCATCAAAAAGGATTTTTCTACGGAAACTTAGAAGAATTATTCGATCAGTTACACGGAAAAGAATTATCATTCAACAACCTGTTAGATGTTGATGCTGCTGTAAACTTAATTAGAGAATTTAAAGGAGAAGCTCCTACTTTTGCGATATTAAAACACAACAATGCTTGTGGGTTTGCGCAAAGAGAAACATTAAAACAAGCTTATGTTGACGCCTTAGCAGGTGATCCAACTTCTGCTTTTGGAGGTGTATTAATCGCTAACAAAGAAATTGACGAAGCTACTGCCACTGAAATCCACAGTTTATTCTGTGAGGTAGTTATTGCTCCGTCATACGCGCCGGAAGCCTTAGCTATTTTGAAAGGAAAGAAAAACAGAATTATTTTAGTTCAGAAAGATGTTGAATTCCCTAACATCAGTTATAGAACTGCATTGAACGGAGTTTTAGCGCAAAACCCTAACAATGTTACTGATTCTAAAGAAGGATTGACAAACGTAACTAAGCGTGTTGTTTCTGATGAAGAAATAGAAGATTTATTATTTGCTTCAAAAATTTGTAAGCATACAAAATCTAACACTATCATCTTAGTTAAGAACAAACAATTATGTGCTGGTGGAACTGGACAAACGTCTAGAGTAGATGCTTTAGAGCAAGCAATTACTAAAGCCAAAACATTTAATTTTGATTTAAAAGGTGCAGTAATGGCAAGTGATGCATTTTTCCCTTTCCCTGACTGTGTAGAGATT
>NZ_JAQWGB010000205.1 GCF_029238425.1 Flavicella sp. | reverse complement strand
AGAGAAGTTGAAAAGATGTCTAAGTCTAAATACAACGTTGTGAATCCTGATAATATTTGTGAAGAGTATGGAGCAGATAGTTTGCGATTGTTTGAAATGTTTTTAGGCCCTTTAGAGCAAGCAAAACCTTGGAAAACATCGGGTATCTCTGGAGTGCATTCTTTCTTGAAGAAATTATGGAAATTATATCACCAAGGGGAATCATTTACGGTAGTTGATGAAAAAGCAACCAAAGATGAGTTGAAAACCTTGCATAAAACCATTAAAAAAGTCCAAGAAGATATTGAGAATTTCTCTTTCAATACCTCTGTTAGTACTTTTATGATTGCGGTAAATGAATTGTCAGGCTTAAAATGTAATAAGCGGGAAATATTAGAACCTTTATTGGTGTTGGTTTCTCCATATGCACCACATATCGCAGAAGAATTATGGAGTAAACTTGGTCATGACACTACCATTTCTACAGCAGAATTCCCTGTGTTTGAAGCAAGTCATTTGGTAGAAAGTACAAAGGTGTATCCTGTTTCTTTTAATGGTAAAATGCGTTTTACTTTAGAATTGTCATTAGATCTTTCTAAGGATGAAATTGAAGCGATTGTGATGGGTCATGAAAAAACGCAAGCGCAATTGCAAGGGAGAACTCCGAAAAAAGTAATTATTGTACCAGGTAAAATTGTAAATATTGTAGGTTAATCTAACTCAAATTTTTTAGTTATGAAATGGATAAAATTTTTAGTTGTGTTTGCTTTTGTGGTAGCGTCTTGTGCTACAGAAGATGAAAAGATGCAGAAATATATAATTGGAAACTGGGAAACAGTTTTTGTGAAATTGGAATTTGAGACTTTTAAAGGGAAAGATACCTTGGTAGAGTATGATATTGATTTTGCCAATCCAGATGATCCTAGAGCACAGCGTCAAGGAAAAGCATTTTCTACATATAAAGCAGATGGGACTTTTAAAAGTTGGACCGAAAAAAATAACCGACCAACGGGGCAAAGTACCACGGGGAAATGGAGAGTGACTAAAGATTCCTTGTTTTATGATTTTGCACAAGGACCAGGAAAAAAAGATGTAACTGTTTCTTTCGGTTTAGAGAAAATAGATGACGGATTTGCAATCACCGGTATTCAAGATAGGGACAGTGATCGAGCGGTGGACGATACTATTTATTTAGAAACGGTACGTTTACCAGATACGCCAGAAGAGTAATATGGAAGTAATTCCAATAGAAATTGAAATCATAGGTTTGGTTGCGGCTAGCTTGACTACAGTCTCTTTTGTACCTCAAGTTTATAAAATTTGGAAAACAAAATCTGCCGAGAGTATTTCTTTGGCCATGTTTTTGATGTTTTTTGTTGGAGTTTTATTGTGGCTGGTTTATGGTATCTTTATAAAAAGTGTTTCCATGACCATTGCAAATACTATAACTGCTTCTTTAGCCATGGTGATCATCTATTATAAAATTAAATTGAAGGATTGAAATATTTCAGTTTCTATGAAGGATATTTATACTAAAATCTCACTGCTGCTATATATATTTATCAACGGATTGTTTGTGTATAAATATGGTTCAAGACAAGGGTTTATAGAGCCTCTTGTTTTGATTTTGGGTTATATAGCAACGTTTTTTGGAGTAGTTTTATTGTTTTTTAAAGGTTATTTTGAATTCCTGAATTCTAAAAAGATATGGAGTCAATTATTTCCTGTTATTATAGTTCTGTTTGCATTGGTGTTTTTTATGATCATTCAAATGACTGACGAAAATGCATTGAGTACGGATAGATGGTCTGCTCTTGAAATAACGGTAGAAGGCATTATTAAAGGGGTTTATCCTTATGATCGACCAGATCATGTGGGTAACTTAAGTTCTAATTTCCCTGGCTTGGGATACTTGGCATTACCTTTTTATTTGTTAGGTGATGTGGGGTATCTTCAGATATTTACTTTTGTTGTTTTTGGACTTTATTTGAATTACAGACTTCGAGTAGTTAAAAACAAGTATTTTTTGCTGTTCCTGTATCTTTTTTCTCCGGCTTTATGGTGGGAGGTTCTGGCAAAAAGTGACCTTTTGAGTAACTTTTTTTTACTCGTTATCTGTATTGAATGGCTTTTCCAAAAAAGAAAAACGAATTTTTTCTCACGACCTATTTTAATAGGAGGACTTTTGGCTTTTTTTATTCTGACCCGTGGTGTTGTTTTGATACCCATAATTATATTTTTCCTCAAAGATTTTATCCAAACAGAAACTAGGAATAAGGTAATTAGTTTAGTTACTGGTGTGCTTTTTGTTGGTTTGCTTTGTTTGCCTATTATGTTGTCTGCGATAAATATAGAGGCAATTGTAGCTAATAACCCATGGAATTTGCAGACGAATAAGGCTCCTTGGTATGCATATGTTTTATTAATTGCCCCTGTGATAGTAGCTTTCTCAAATAAAAATGACGCATTAGGTTATTGGTATAGTGGTGTTATTGTATTTTTAATTCCCTTTTTCGGTTTGATAAATGTTTGTATTGTTCAGGGTTGGAGGATGATGTTGTTTGAACATAAATTTGATGTTTCCTACTTGAGCATGACTTTTCCATTTATGTTTGTTTATTTAAAACACTATTTGGAAAATAAAAATGTGGTGTGAGGTTTTTAGTTTAATAAAAGTTGTCTTATGAATTTTAGAAAATTGTCCTTACGAATTAGAATATTTTTGTCGATGATCTTATTGATCTTGTTGACCTATATTTTGATTGCTTTTATGACAATTTATCAATACAACGAACAAACTATTAATTATAACAAACGTCGTTTTGCCAGAAAGGAAAACGCAACACGTTTGAGTATTAAATATGAGTTAGACAATACACGTCACCCATTAGAAACAAGTGAACTTTTCGATTATTTTAAGGAGCCTATTTTAGAGATTGCCAAGGTGCATAAGGTAAATATTAACTTTTATGATTTGCAAGGGAAATTATTGCTAAGTTCAAAAGCGATAGCAGCAAAAGATAGCGTATATGATAAGTCTGATTTTTTAAAACCTTATGAGTTAAAGCAGTTAGAAACTGAAAGCAGATTTGTCGAGACAGAGGAAATAGATGAAGATGAAAATTTACAATCTTCCTATAGTTACTTAAATAACAAGGCCGGTGTAAAGATTGGTTTTTTAAAACTTCATTATATTCAAAATAATTCAGTTCAAGATAGAAACTTGATTGAGTTTTTAGAGCGATTGGCATATGTGTATTTTTTCATGTTTATTATTGCAATCAGTTTTGCTTATTTCTTGTCAAGTTATATTACACGTTCCTTAAAAACGATTATTGAAAAGATTGAGAAGATCGGGAAGACAGGTTTACAAGGAGGTTCTGAGAAAATTGAGATTGGAGCAACTTCTAGGGAGATATATAAGTTGGTTTCCGCATATAATAATATGATTGATCAATTGGAAGATGCTGCTAAAAAACTAGCGAGTTCAGAAAGAGAGCAAGCCTGGAGAGAGATGGCAAAGCAAGTGGCTCATGAGATAAAAAATCCATTGACTCCTATGCGATTGACAGTTCAGAGTTTTGAGCGTCGTTTTGATCCGAAAGATCCTGAGATAAAAACAAAATTAAAAGAATTTAGTGAAGGGTTGATTCAGCAAATTGATGTGATGAGTTCCATTGCTTCAGCATTTTCTGATTTTGCAAAAATGCCAAAACAAAAGAGAGAAGATGTAGAAGTAGTTTCGGTGATTAAAGTTGCCTTGGATATTTTTGAAAATCAAAATATCTCATTTGTAAGTGATACAGCTGAAATTCATTTACATATGGATAAAACCCAATTGATCCGTGTTGTTACCAATTTGCTGAAAAATGCTATTCAAGCTGTTGTAGATGTTGAGGAACCAAAAATTAAGGTAACTGTATTGAAACATTCCTCAGAATTTGAGTTGAAGGTTGAAGATAATGGTGAAGGGATAGAAGAAGATCTTAAGGATTTAATTTTTGAACCACGGTTTACAACCAAAAATAGCGGAATGGGATTAGGATTGGCAATGACAAAAAAAATCATTGAAACTTATGGTGGAGAGATTGATTTTAATTCAGCTGTAGATCAAGGAACGACTTTTTCTATTAGAATTCCGTTGAAATAGTTTTTACTGCAAATTAGTTCTAGTATATTTAGGGAAGTAATATTTCTAAATGTATCCTTATGAACTTTGAAAATGTATCCGTCCAAAAACTAGAATCGTTTATCGCCTTGGTTACCATTGAGCGGCCGAAAAAATTAAACGCCTTAAACAAATCTACAATTTCTGAATTGCATGATGCTTTTGTTGCTCTTGAAAGTGATGATGAAGTTCGCGTGGTTTTGATAACTGGCTCTGGAGATAAAGCTTTTGTAGCAGGCGCTGATATTTCGGAGTTTTCAGAGTTTAGCAAAGAGGAAGGTACATTGTTAGCAAAAAAAGGTCAGGAAATATTATTTGATTTTATTGAGAATTTTTCTAAACCTGTAATTGCAGCAGTCAATGGGTTTGCTTTGGGAGGAGGTTTGGAGTTGGCAATGGCTTGTCATTTTCGATTGGCTTCAGAAAATGCTAAAATGGGATTGCCAGAAGTGTCTTTAGGTTTGATTCCAGGTTATGGAGGAACGCAACGATTGCCGAAACTGATAGGGAAAGGAAGGGCTATGGAGATGATTTTAACTGGTGGAATGATTTCTGCGGTTCTCGCGAATACTTATGGTTTGGTCAATACAGTGGTTGCGCAAGAAGAGTTAATTTCAACCTGTATTTCGATTGCAAAAAGGATTATTCAAAATGCACCGAACTCCGCTAGGGTTGCAATACAAGCTGTTAATGCAGGTTATAAAAATGATATGAATGGATTTCAAACGGAAGTCTCTTTATTTGGAAGTTGTTTTGGAACAGACGATTTTATCGAAGGAACGACTGCCTTTTTGAATAAGAGAAAGCCGAATTTCGGCGCCAAGTAGGATGTTTTTCGGAGGCATAGTTTGGTTGGTGAGCTTGTCGAACTACTGTCGAAGTCTCATATGGGCACTTGTCTCAACTCGCTTGGGAATTTGTGTGTTGATAACAGAAGGGGAATTTATTTTACCGCTTGTTATAGCTTTTAGGAAAGTCTGAGTTTTCTACGGAATTTTGAGTCAATACCAGAGTAGTTTGCAAAAGGATATTTCCGTCATAGAACTTGGAGGCGAGTATCATTTCAGTTAAAAGACTTGAACTAACAAATGTTTGCTTCTTTATCTTTTTTACATCGCCCAAAAAAGAAACAAAAAAGTCTAGTCTTGCAGTCTCGACGGTCTTCCAGTGCTTTAAAATCTAGAAGAAAATAACTCGCTTCGCTCAAACATCTTTTCCTCTATTGAATTTAAAAACACGGCGACCCTCGCCTCCGACTGCTATGACGGTTTAAAAAAAGGAATCTGTTTGTTTAGGAATTAGGGATTAAGGAAGTCGTGAAGTGTTGAAACCGTTGAATTGTGGAGTTATTGGGTATGTGAACCCGATTTGCCGAAAATCGTGAAGTAGGAAGTAGGAAAGCTGGTATTCGAAAAGAAGATAGTTTTCGGCTTCGCCTTCGTTTTCGTCTTTGTGAAAGTTTCAACCATCATTTTAATCCATCCCATTCTTCATAAAATTGAGTCAAATAAGTCTCCATAAATTTATGCCGCTGTTCAGCGATTTGTTTTCCAGTTTCGGTATTCATTTTTTCTTTCAGTAATAAAAGTTTTTCATAAAAATGATTGATACTAGGAGCATTGGAATTTTTATATTCCTCTTTGGTCATGTTGAGGTTGGGTTTAATTTCAGGATTGTATATGGCTCTTTCTTTGAAGCCACCATAATTAAAACATCTTGCAATTCCAATCGCCCCAATAGCGTCTAGTCTATCCGCATCCTGGACAACGGAAAGTTCCTTTGAAAAAAAAGAAGTTTTAAAATTACCTCCTTTGTATGAAATGTTCTCAATGATTTTTACAATATGATCTATACTTTTTGTATCTAAATTTTGAGATTGTAAAAAAGATTTGGCAATGCTAGGTCCTATAGTTTCATCACCATTGTGAAATTTGGAGTCTGCAATATCATGCAGTAATGCAGCCAATTGAACAATTAGAGAATTTACCTCTTCAGATTTTGATATCATTAAGGTATTTTTGTAAACACGCTCAATATGAAACCAATCATGACCTCCTTCGGCGTTTTTTAATTTCTCCTTTACAAAATTAATTGTGTTTTCAATTATTTCATTTTTTTTCATGGAGTAAAATAACGGATTATTTTTTGGATTTTCTTGGTAATATGAGGTGATGATTTTGATTAGGAATCATTAGGATGACGTAATACGGAGGCTGAGTCCGTTTGGTGAGCTTGTCGAACTACTGTCGAAGTCTCATGTTTTAGACTAAAATTCCCTTATTATTATGACTGCCCTTCAAGAGATTCATGGTATTGTTCTCGGAGACTGAGTCCGTTTGATGAGCTTATCGAACTACTTTCGAAGTCTTATGTTTAAAAATAAATAGCGCTAAAATCAATTATTTTGACCTCGCAAAAAACAGTATATTTGCCTTTCGAATAATAGAATAAAAATAGAATGTCTTATATTTTAAATTTTGATACAGCTACAAAAAACTGTTCTGTAAGTGTGAGTCAAGATGGAGAGGTGATAGCTTTCGAAGAATTGAATTCTGAGGGGTATTCACATGGTGAAAAATTGCATGTTTTTATTGAAAATGTTTTAAAGGAAGTAGGAATTAATTTTTCTGATTTGTCGGCAGTTGCTGTGGGTAAAGGCCCTGGGTCTTATACGGGATTGAGAATAGGAGTTTCTGCTGCAAAAGGGATTTGTTTTGCAAAAGACCTTCCACTTATTTCAATAGAAACATTAGATATATTAGCGAATTCTAATCCAATCGAAGAAGGGATGGTTGTGGCTATGTTGGATGCTAGAAGGTTGGAAGTGTTTAGTGCTATTTATAATCATGAATTGGTTAAAATAAGAAAAACAGAAGCAGAAATTATTGATGCTAATTCTTTTTCTGAATATTTATCGAAAGGGAAAGTTTATTTTGTAGGAGATGGTGCAGAGAAATGTAAGGAGATCATCCAACATGAAAATGCGGTCTTTGTGAACGGAAAATTTCCATCTGCAAACGAGATGGCTTCTTTGTCATATACTAAATTAAAGAATAAAGAGTTTGAGGATGTAGCGTATTTTGAACCCTATTATCTTAAGGATTTTGTGGGGATAAAACCAAAACCAAGAAAATAAAAGCTTTTAAAGAAAAAATAATTGTTATGGACAATTTTAAAGGAATAGAATTAAAAAATAAAAAAATACTAGTTACAGGTGGAGCTGGGTTTATTGGTTCTAATCTAATAGAAGTATTACTGCAAAAAGGGAATAAGGTTGTCTGTTTGGATAATTTCTCTACAGGGAAAAAAGAAAATATTCTTGACTTCGAGTCTAATAATGACTTTGAATTGATTGTTGGAGATATAAGAAATTTAACGGATTGTCAAAAGGCTGTCAACGGAGTGGATTATGTCTTGCATGAAGCTGCTTTAGGATCGGTGCCACGCTCTATTTCAGACCCGATTACTACAAACGATGTAAATATTTCTGGGTTTTTAAATATATTATTAGCTTCTAAAGAAGCAGGTGTTAAAAGATTTGTGTATGCTGCAAGTTCTTCTACTTACGGAGATTCTAAATCTTTGCCAAAAGTTGAGGATGTTATAGGGAAGCCTTTATCTCCTTATGCGATTACAAAATATGTGAATGAACTATATGCTGATACTTTTTATAAAACCTATGGTTTTGAAACTATCGGCTTGCGCTATTTTAATGTTTTTGGTAGACGTCAAGATGCAAATGGAGCATATGCTGCAGTGATCCCTAAATTTGTTGGGCAATTTATAAAGCACGAATCTCCTGTGATCAATGGAGATGGAAATTATTCTAGAGATTTTACGTACATCGACAATGTGATTCAAATGAATTTATTGGCCTTGGTAACAGAAAACTCTGAGGCTGTGAATCAGGTGTACAATACTGCTTTTGGAGAAAGAGCTACATTAAATGATTTAGTAGGTTCTTT
>NZ_JAQWGB010000140.1 GCF_029238425.1 Flavicella sp. | reverse complement strand
TCACCATGTCCTAAAATTGTTTCTTTTTCTATAGGATTTTTAATCATATGAAATCCAAAGGATGGCACTGAAGCTAACGCTACACCTGCCAAACTAGATTTTTTAATAAAATTTCTTCTTGAAGTTTTCATGTATCTTGGTTTAGGTTTTTGGTTTGTTTTTAAGCTAATAAATCATTTACAACATTTCCATGAACATCCGTCAATCTATAACGTCTACCTTGATGCTTGAAGGTAAGTTTTTCATGATCTACTCCAAACAAATGCATGAGAGTCGCATGAAAATCATGCACATGTACAGGGTCTTTCACTACATTATAACTAAAATCATCTGTCTCACCATAACTAAATCCTGGTTTAACACCGGCACCTGCCATCCACATTGTAAATGCTTTCGGATGATGATCTCGTCCATAATTTGTTTTTGTTAATTGCCCTTGAGAATATACCGTTCTTCCAAACTCTCCACCCCATACAATCAAAGTATCTTCAAACATACCACGTTGTTTTAAATCCTTTATCAATGCCGCATTGGCCTGGTCAGTTTTCTTTGAATTTCCTTTCACTCCTCCTGGACAATACCCATGTTGATCCCAACCTTGGTGATACAGTTGTACAAATTTCACACCTTTTTCCAATAATTTACGCGCCATTAAACAATTGGCGGCATATGTTCCTGGATCTCTACTATCTTTTCCATACAAATCAAACATATAATCGGGTTCATCCGACAAATCCGTTACCTCTGGTACTGAAGTCTGCATTTTAAATGCCATTTCATATTGTGACATTCTCGCCTGAATTTCTGGATCACCATAAGCATCGCTTTGCAAATCATTTAAATTATTTAAATAATCCAACATATGTCTTCTATCATGTCCATCATAGTTTTCAGGATCACTCAAGAACAACACAGGATCCTTTCCTGATCTAAATTGCACACCTTGATGTTCTGTAGGCAAAAAACCATTCCCCCAAAGACTTGATTTCAAGGGCTGACCTTTTCCATTCTTAGACACCAATGTAATAAAAGTTGGCAGATTTTCGTTATCGGATCCCAATCCATAACTCAACCAAGAACCTATAGCTGGTCTTCCAGGTAACTGATGTCCTGTTTGCATAAAGGTAATAGCGGGCGTATGATTGATCTGATCTGTTTGCATTCCTTTGATAAAGCAAATATCATCAACCACTTCAGATAAATAAGGCATGGCTTCACTTACCCAAGCTCTAGATTCACCATATTGTTTAAACTTTAACGAAGAAGGTGCAATGGGCAAAGTACTTTGACTTCCACTCATCCCTGTCAAACGTTGACCTGCGATAACCGAATCCGGCAATTCTTTACCAAACATATCCGTTAGCTTTGGTTTGTAGTCAAATAAATCTAACTGAGAAGGCCCACCACTTTGAAATAAATAAATAATTCGCTTTGCCTTAGGCAAATGATGCGGCAACCCCAAATTGTTTTGATTAAAGGCTTTTAATAACTCTTCGTCAGATTTGGCTTTATTGACAGAAGACCATACTTTATCCGCCCCCATTAAGCTACTAAAAGCCAAAGCTCCTAATCCTAGAGAGGTTTTCTTTAAAAAATGTCTTCTATCTACTTGTTTCTCTATTTCTTGTAAATCTCTATTGTTAGATCTTAATTTACTATGTTCATGATTATCACACATATTGTTCTTTTTTAGAAATAAAAAATTATCTTTTAGTAATACTTGCGTCTGAATTCATAATGGTACTTGCAACAACCGCATTTGCTGCAACCAAGGCTTTGTCATCTGAATTTGAAATTTTAAATTCACCCGTATTTAACCAACCTTTTGTTTTATCAAGATTCTTCTTGAATTTCGCATATTCAGTTTCTTGTAATTTTGAAAGTACCTCTAATTCTTTTTCAGTAATGCTTCTTCCTGTTAATTTTCTAAACACCGATTGAATTCCAGTTTTAATATCACCAGTATCCACCATATGCTTTCCTAATACACGAGAAGCCTCCACATAAGTTGGGTCATTTAATATAACCAAGGCTTGCAAGGGAGTATTGGTTTTTTGTCTTCTTGAAGAACACAAATCTCTCGTAGGTGCATCAAAAGTTGCAATGGTTGGATTTGGTACCGTACGCTTCCAAATAGTATACATACTTCTTCTATAAAGCCCTTCTAATCCATCCCTTACATAAGTATCTCCATTTACTTTCCACAATCCGTTTGGCTGATATGGTCGTACACTTTTACCTCCTATTTCAGCGTCAAGCAATCCAGATGCAAATAGTGCATTATCTCTTAGCATTTCTCCTGAAAGCCGTGTTGCAGGACCACGAGCCAACCATTTGTTTTGGTCGTCAAACTCAAGTAATTCCTTAGAAACAACTGAGCTTTGTTGATAGGTATTTGACAACATCATCGTTTTATGTAAAGCTTTCACATCCCAACCAGACTCTACAAACGTAACCGCCAACCAATCTAACAACTTCAAATGACTTGGTATTTCTCCTTGATTTCCAAAGTCTTCTGAGGTATTTACAATTCCTCTTCCAAATAAATTTTGCCAATATCTATTTACAGTAACTCTAGCAGTTAAAGGATTCTCTGCATCTGTAATCCATTTGGCCAATCCTAGTCTGTTTTTAGGTAAAGATTCTGCCATAGGGAAAATACCTTCCGGCGCATTAGGATATACTTTTTCTGTTGGAGAATCATAATTACCTCTATCCAAAATATGAGCTTGTCTAGGAGTTTTTCTCTCCTTCATGACCATAATTTGCTGTACATTATTCATGCTATCTACCAATACCAGGCGTTCCTTTTCTAGCTTTTTCAAAGCTTTCCCATAGGGTTTAGATTTGGCTGATAGATAATACTCCGAAAATTCTTTTTTCTCTATGGTATTTAGATCCTTAACCGACTTATTCTTTAATACATCCAAGCCTTTCGTGTCTGCTATTTGCATGACTTCAATTGCGCTCAACTCCTTATCAAAAACCAACAAATCATCTACAGTTGCTCCTCCAATTCCTTTTCCTCTCCATACAGCTCCAACACGCAACCCAGGCTCTAATTTTGGACTCTTTTTTCCGTATAATCTTAACCCATGAAAAATTATATCCTTATATAAATTATCAAAAGAAGTTGTAGTTTCTTGCTTTTTACCATTCATATAAATACACAATCCTTCTGCCTTACTCGATCCATCATAGGTCATCGTAACCTGCACCCATTCTTCTTTTGGAATTTCATTTAAAGATTCTATTACGATAGCATTGTCTGGATAAACGTGGGCTAACAAAGCCTCTAATTTATTATCCTTTATTTTCAAGTGATATCCTCTAAAGCTATGTAACTCTGGACTATTCATTTTATGAAAGATCACCCCTGTTTCCAAATTTTTAGGCACAAAAACCTCAATTCCTATACTAAAAGGTTGGTTTCGTTGAAAGATTCCTATTTTATCCAAATCCAACCAAGTATCTCCATTCAAAGCCAATCCTTTTCCTCTTTTACCTTGATGTAAAACAACAGGCTCTTTCTTCACAAATTGCTGACGCATTTGAATGTTATTTTTACCGTTTCCACCAACTTTATTCACTAATTTTTTAGAGTTAAAATTAAATTCAGCAATAAGGTTTGAAGGTCTCTCAGTTATTGGTATTGATTTATGTTGATTCGTTGCCAACCATTTCTCCGATTTCTTAAGCTCCTTCTTCTTAACGTCCTCTGTTGTTTCCACAGTTTTATCAACCATAGTTTCCAAGTATGCCAAAACCTCTTCCTGTTTTTTAGTTGGTAACATCATGGCTGGTACAGGTGTTGCATTATCCCAAGGAATCAAGCCAGTTTCATCTATACTATTAAAAAAACTATACATTTCATAATAGTCTTTCTGCGAGATAGGATCATATTTATGGTCATGGCATTTTGCACAAGCATATGACAGTCCTAATAAACCTTGACTTACTGTAGCGGTTCTATCAGCAACATATTCTGATCTAAACTCTTCGTCAATAATTCCACCTTCTAAATTTTGTGGGTGTAGCCTATTAAATGTAGTTGCCAAACGCTGTTCTCTTGTTGCATTCTCTAACAAATCACCCGCCAATTGCCAAGTCACAAATTGATCATAGGGCATATTCTCATTAAAGGCTTTAATTACCCAGTCTCTCCAAGGTGATGTATCTCTATATCTATCATTACTATAACCATGGGTATCAGCATATCTTGCAACATCCATCCAATCTAGAGTCATACGTTCTCCATAATGCGGAGAAGCCAATAATCTATCTATCTGTTTTTCAAAAGCGTTTTCCGAAGTATCCGATACAAATGTTTCAATCTCTTCTTCAGTTGGAGGTAATCCTATCAAGTCGAAAGAAGCTCTTCTTAATAAAATTTCCTTATCAGCTTTTGCCGCTGGTTTTAGTTTTAACGCTTCTAATTTTTCATAGATAAAATTATCCACAGCATTCACCGGATCCCCATTCACCTTGGGTACCTCTGCTAACTGAGGTTTTACAAACGCCCAATGATCTTTGTATTCCGCTCCTTGATCTATCCATTTGACAAGTATTGCTTTTTCTTTCGCTGTCAAAGAAAGATGTGATTCAGGTGTTGGCATGATTGTTTTAGAATCTTCTGATAAAATCCTAGCGACCAATTCACTTTTGCTTGAAGATTTTGGAACTATTGCAAATTTCCCTGGACTCTCTGGAAGTTCAGCATACGAAAATTCAGAACTATGCAATTGTAATCCAGCCGATATTTTTCCTTTATCAGGACCGTGACATAAAAAACACTTATCCGACAATATGGGCTTTACATCTATATTGTAATCTAATTTATTACTTAACGATTTGTATTCTTCAGAAACTGCTTCCGGCAAATCCGGACCACAAGAAACTAAGGATACTATAATAATCACAAGGCTTGTTAAATTTATTTTCATCATTGGTTTAATAAGTAAATTACAAAAATACCTTTGATTCCATAAAATTCGCGTAAATATATCTGACAAAAAAATAGACAAATCCGACTTTTTACTATATTTGGACTAGACAAACTAGGATATTTATCAGGTTTCAAAGAAAAACTTAGAATTTTCAGATGAAAAAAAAATTACAAGCCTTACAGCTAACACTACTAAATACAGCCAAAGTTAAACTAGATACTCAGTGGGATTATAAAAATGTAATTAGTCCATTTTCAAGAATGTACTACATTACCGAAGGGCATGCCAATGTGTACCATAACAATAAGGTGTTTCAGTTGATGCCAGGACATATTTATTTGGTCCCTAGTTTTACTCCTAGTAATTATTATTGTGACAATTATCACGAGCAAATTTATTTATCATTCTTTGAAGAGCTTGGAGAAGGAATGTCCATTTATGATCAAAACGATTTTATTTATCAGGCCAAAGCCTCAGAACACGATTTATATTTATTTGAACGTCTTATAGAAATCAACCCCAACAGAGAATTAATCAATAGCAATCCTCAAATTTTAAAACACAGTTTATCACCAGCAGATTTTTTTAAAGAAAACAATCAAATAACAGATTCAGATTACATCGAAACCAAAGGTATTTTATCCATCTTGATAGCTCGATTTATAAAAGGAAAAAAAACAATTTCTGAAAAAAACACCAATAAAAATTTCAACCAAATATTACGTTACATCAACTCTCATATTCAGGAACCACTTAGCGTGAACCATTTGGCTGCATACTGTCATTTAAATCCGGATTATTTCTCTAGAATATTCAATGAGAAATATGGCAAGCGCCCCATTACTTATATCAATACCATACGAATAGAGCGAGCACAATTTTTACTGTTAACCACAGAAAAACCCTTAAAAGAAATTGCGGAAAGAACAGGCTTTGAGAATATTTCCTATTTTTCAAAAACTTTTAAAAAAATTACAGGAACTACACCCGCCTATTTCAGAAGGAACAACTCTTAAAACATAATTATCTTGAAATAGATTAAAAAGTAGCTCGACTTTAAAAACAATAATAATCAACTATATTTGCAGAAAATTGTATTTCAAAGCATATTATAATGTCTATAAAAGAGAATTTAAGGATAATATCTAATTCTATTCCAGAAAAGGTAACCCTAGTAGCTGTTTCTAAAACAAAACCAAATGCATTTATTGAAGAAGCTTATGCTGCTGGTCAACGAGTTTTTGGCGAAAACAAGGTGCAAGAAATGGTAGAAAAAGCTACTGCTCTCCCTAAAGACATTCAATGGCATTTGATCGGACATTTACAAAAAAACAAGGTAAAATATATTGCCCCTTTTGTAAGTTTGATACATGGTGTTGATAGTTTCTCTACTTTAAAAGAAATCAACAAGCAAGCAAAAAAACAGGATAGAATTATAGATTGTTTGTTGCAAGCAAAAATAGCCACAGAAAGCACCAAATTTGGTTTGAACTTTGAAGAAATTGAATCCATTCTCAATTCACAAGAATTTTTGTTGTTAGAAAACATCAAAATTGTCGGGCTTATGGGAATGGCGAGTTTTACCGAAAACCAAAATCAAGTGAGGGAAGAATTTAAATCCTTAAAAATGTTTTTTGACAAGACAAAATTGACTACATTGTCTATGGGTATGAGCGGAGATTACAAATTAGCTATTGAAGAAGGCAGTACTATGGTACGTGTTGGAAGCGCTATTTTTGGATCAAGATTATAATTTTATCATCAGTAAACAACTTACATGTACGCAATTATAGATATAGAAACAACTGGAGGTAAATTTAACGAAGAAGGTATTACAGAGGTTGCTATCTACAGGTTTGATGGACATGAAATTGTTGATCAATTTATTAGTTTGGTCAACCCTGAAAGACCTATTCAACCTTTCGTAGTAAATCTAACTGGAATCACAGAAAAAATGGTTAGGACTGCTCCAAAATTCCACGAAGTAGCCAAACGAATTATAGAAATCACACAAGATTGTGTTTTTATAGCGCACAACACTTCTTTTGATTACAGAATTATCAGAACTGAATTTGGACGTTTAGGTTATGATTTTTTTAGAGAAACCCTATGTACAGTAGAATTGAGCAAGGAATTGATTCCTGACATGCCTTCGTATAGCTTAGGGAAACTATGTAAATCACTAGGAATCCCAATGAATGATAGGCATAGAGCTAGTGGCGATGCTTTGGCGACTGTTAAACTTTTTAAATTATTACTGGATAAAGATTTAGAAAAAAACATCACCAAAAGTTCTATCAAAGTGATTGCCGATAAAGAAGTGGTGATCCCTACTAAGATTTTAGATCATATAGAAAAAACACCTAGTACTACTGGATTATTTTTCATTCACGATGCATCGGGAACTGTTTTATATGTCGGTAAAAATAAAAACATCCAAAAAGGGATCAATCAACTGTTTTTAAGAACTTCTAAAAAAACAAAAAACCTTTTAAAACAAACATACTCTATTACCTCTGAAGAAACCGGAAACGAATTGATAGCGGATCTTAAATTTATTGAAGCCAATAAAAAACATAAACCGAGGTACAATACCAAAAGAAGAAAAAACATTCCTACCGTTGTTTTTAACAATGACAATATGATGTTGATCAACAAAGGAAGGCATGTAAATGAAAAATCAGTATTGCTTATAGAAGATAATCAAATATCGGGTTCTGCTTATATAGATTTAGCACATCAAATTGAAAATATTGATATCGTAAAAACCATGATCAGTCCTATCATAGACAATCTAACAACACGCTATATCACTAAGAAATTTTTAGAGAAAGGTAGACCTGAAAAAATAGTTCGCTTTTAACAACTAAAAAATGAGTACACAAAAACATACTTGGAAATCTAAACTTCATGAAGTTATCTATGAAGCCGACACTCCGACAGGAAAGCTGTTTGATGTACTTTTGCTTGTCACCATTTTTACGAGTATTGTACTTGTCATGTTAGAAAGTGTTCCTTCTATCAACGAGAAATACAATTTAATTTTTGATATTTCTGAATGGGTTATTACAGTGTTATTCACCATAGAATACATTCTAAGGATCATTTCCATTAAAAAACCTAAGCACTATATTTTTAGTTATTATGGTATTATTGATTTATTATCTACCATCCCAAAATATTTGTCATTAATTTTTGGAGGTGCTCATGCCTTGATTGTTTTAAGATCTCTTAGATTGTTACGGATTTTTAGAGTTTTAAAAATCACAAGATACTTAGGGGAATCCAACCGACTTTTAGAGGCCTTAAGAGCAAGTAAAGCAAAAATAACCGTTTTTGTATTTGCCGTAGTTGTTATCTGCTTGATTTTAGGTAGCATTATGTATATCGTAGAAGCAGGTGAAGACAGTGGTTTCATTAGCATACCAAGAAGTGTTTATTGGACGATTGTTACCTTAACCACAGTTGGATATGGAGACATTGCCCCTGTTACTACTCTTGGACAATTTATTGCTTCTATCGTAATGATATTAGGATATGGAATTATTGCAGTTCCTACGGGAATTGTATCTGCAGAATACACAGCACAATTTAAAAGAACACATACCAACACAAAAACTTGCGAAACTTGTGGTACTGAAAAGCACAATGACAATGCAAAATTCTGTCATAACTGTGGAGATAAATTTTAATTTATGAATACCAAAAATCTAATCACTGTTGTAGGTCCTACTGCTATTGGTAAAACAGCTTTAAGTATCAAATTAGCCAAGCAATACAATGCACCTATAATTTCTTGTGATTCTAGACAATTTTACAAAGAAACGACTATAGGTACCGCGGTTCCTACCAAAGAAGAGCAAGCACAAGCCCCACATTACTTTATTCAGGATAGATCTATTTTTGACGATTATAATGTTGGTCAATTTGAAAGAGATGCCTTAGAAAAATTAAATGAATTATTCCAAAGTCATAATGTGGTAATTATGGTTGGCGGTAGCGGTTTGTATGTAGATGCCGTTTTAAAAGGACTTGATTACTTTCCAGAAATAAATCCTGACATTCGAAAACAATTGAACCTAGATCTTGAAGAAAATGGTATTAGTTCTCTCCAGGAAAGACTTAAAGAATTGGATCCTGAGACTTTCAAATCAATTGCTATCGACAATCCTCATAGAGTTATTAGAGCATTGGAAGTTTGTATAGGAAGTGGAACTACCTATTCTTCATTTAAAAACAAGCCTAAAGAACCAAGAAATTTCAATAGTATAAAAGTTGGAATCAAAGCGGATCGCGAAATTATCTATGATAGAATCAATCGACGCGTAGATATTATGGTAAAAGAAGGTCTTTTAGATGAGGCTAAGGCAGTTTATCCAAACAAAGAACTCAATGCATTGCAGACGGTTGGCTACAGAGAGTTATTTTCTTATTTTGATGATGAATTTACTTTAGAGTTTGCCATATCAGAAATTAAAAAAAACACACGAAGATTTGCCAAAAGACAAATTACCTGGTTTAAAAAAGATACAGAAACCATTTGGTTTGATTACCTTACAGAGGCCAATCAAATATTTGAAAAAATATCGGAAAAACTTATTCTGCCAAATCCCTAAACAACCATATCATGTCACAACTACCTAAAATTATTGAAAGTTCAAAAAAAATAAGATTTCAAGATTGTGACCCTTTCAATCACTTGAATAATGGAAGATATGTGGATTACTATATCAATGCCCGTGAAGACCAAGTTTTAGAAAACTACGGAATTGATTTATTTAAAATCATCAAAGAAGAAGGTTTGGGCTGGGTGGTGGCTAATAACCAAGTAAGCTACATCAAGCCCGTATTTACTATGGAAACGGTTGTTATAGAATCACAACTTATTGGACACTCCCCGAAACATTTACAGGTTGAAATGCGAATGTTTAATGCAGATAAAAGCATCTTAAAATCTATTGCTTGGTTTTCTTTTGTTCCCTTTAACCTAAGAAAGAACAAGGTAGAATTGCATGAAGAAAAATATTCGAAAATTTTTACAGAGGTTTTGCTAGAGATTCCTCAAAAAACATTTGAAGCAAGAGAAATATTCTTTCGATCTCAACAAAAAAGAAAATAAACTTCACTCCTTTAAAATTACGGTTTTCAAGGAATAAAATGTCTAAGTTTTAAGTATATTTGCGCTTGATAAAACAAAAGATTTCAAAATGAATACTGTAGAAAATTTTAAAGAATACGTACAAGATATAACTTCAAAAGAAGGATATGCTAAACCTTTAGCTTTTGGATTAGGAATTAGAAAATCAAAAGGAGAAAAAACTTTAGATGTAAATTTCCCATCAATCAATTGGGATGCTGCCTTTGGTACTGCAGCTTTGTTGCAAGATGTTACAGGGTATACTGCTTCAGAAAATGGATTTGTGTCTGTTTCTAAAGATCAGTTACAAAAAGCATTTGATAATTTTGCTGCCTTTCATGCTGAAATTGAAAAACACCCGAATATTGTTTTAATCAAACAATTATTAGACAACTATAACCAACCAGAAGGATACCAAGAAATTGATGTTGTTGCATATTTCTTATTCGATAAAGATACAGCAGTAGAAAATGCTGTGGAGGCATACTTTAAATTGCAGTGTTTATCTCAATTACATGTGAAGCCACATGGTTTGTCATTAGAGGGAGTTTTTGGGAAATTAAACAATATAGCTTGGACCAACCAAGGACCAATATTACCAGAGGATTTAAGCGAAGAAAGAATAAAAGCTACTTTTAAAGGAGAAAGCTTAAATGTAACGCATGTAGACAAATTTCCATATATGGTAGATTACCATGTACCGAATGGAGTAAGAATTGCTTCTGCGTCACAGGTTAGACTTGGAGCACACGCTGCTGAAGGAACAACTGTAATGCCGGCTGGTTATATCAATTTTAACGCAGGTACTTTAGGAAACGCAATGATTGAAGGAAGAGTTTCTGGAGGAGTTGTTGTTGGACATAATTCTGATTTAGGTGGTGGAGTTTCTATTATGGGAACTTTATCTGGAGGAAACAAAAATGTAATCTCAATTGGTGATAAATGTTTGTTAGGTGCGAACTCTGGAACAGGAATTTCTCTTGGATTTGGATGTACAATCGCTGCAGGGGTTTATGTAACAGCGGCTGCTAAAGTATGGTTATACGACGAAAATAAAAAACCTATTGACATCAATGGTACTGCTGTTGAAGAAGGACAAAATATTGTAAAGGGTGCTCAATTGAACGGTAAGGATAAATTATTATTCTTAGTTGATAGCACGAATGGTCACTTAGTTTGTAGACCAAACCCTAAAACAATTGAATTGAATGAAAGTCTTCATACTTCTAACGATTAATTGAAACAACTCAATAAATAAAAAAAGCCACACTAACTATTTAGCGTGGCTTTTCCTTTTTCACAACAAAAAACCCATAATTTGATTTAGCTTTTTAAAGATACGATTTTATTTAAATCAAAAACATGATAATATTCATGTTATGAACTTGTTGGTATTCTATTTTTCAATTTATTCCATGATAATTATCATAGAATAAATTTCATTATTCAAGCAACTTTGTACAAATTTAAAGAACTTAAATAATGACTAAGAAAACATCTACACACTCATTTCACATACCTGTGATGGGTTTAGCGTTTACTGTTGATAGCCCTATAAAAATTGCTAAGTATGGAATCTCATCAGTTGTTTCAATTGTTGATGACATACTGATAGAAAATATGAATTCTTTTTATAGTGAAAAATACAGTTTACCCTTTAAAAAATATTCAACCAAAGACCCTGAGGCCAGATCAAATAGAATCACCTCTTATCTAAACAATATGGATATGATTGTGAAACAAAAGTTTCATGACTTTAAATTATCCTTGACAGAAAAAAAGGAAGCCCTAGACAATTACCTAGAGCTATTACCTGATATTTCTGAAGTCAAGAAAAGTCTTTTGCAGATGGTTGAAAATAACACACCAAAAGAAGTGATTCAAAAATGGATTCAAGAAAATTTAGTTCCTGGAAACATTGATGTAAATATCATGACCAAATTGGATAATGGGCGTATGCATAAAAATGAAGCACTTCCCTCCCATTACAATGATGCGCACACTGCTTTAAAAGGTTTTGCAGAAAGCACCTTAAAATCATCCATTGTATTATCAGCAGGAATGAATCCAAGACTGTATAGTTATTTTGAACAGTTTGAAGATTTTTACCCAAATGAACAAGAGCAACTAAATAAAAAAATCATCTTAAAAGTAAGCGATTATAGATCGGCTACCATTCAGGGAATGTTTTTTGCAAAAAAAGGATTATGGGTCTCGGAATATCGAATTGAATCTGGATTAAACTGTGGTGGTCATGCCTTTGCAACAGAAGGATTATTATTAGGTCCTATTTTAGACACCTTTACTGAAAACAAACAAAGTTTGATCGAGAATACTTTTGAAACGTATAAAGCGGCTCTTGAGGCCAAAGGCAAACATGTTCCTTCTCAACCTTTGGATATTGAAATCACCGTACAAGGAGGTGTGGGGACAGCCAAAGAACATCAATTTTTGTTAGACAACTATGATGTAAATTCAGTGGGTTGGGGATCTCCATTTTTGTTAGTGCCTGAGGCAACTACGGTAGATCCAGATACGCTAAACGTATTATCTAAAGCCAAAGAAGAAGATCTTTATTTAAGTAATATTTCTCCTTTAGGTGTACCTTTTAATAGTGTCAAAGGAGTTTCAAATGATGCCTATAAACTTTCTAAGTTAGAAAATGACAATATAGGAAGTCCATGTCCAAAAAAATTCTTGGCTTTAAATAGAGACGAAAATGGAAAATCTATTTGTACCGCATCGCAAAAATTTCAAAATGCGGAAATTGAAAAATTAAAATCAGAGGATTTAAGCACAGCGCAATACAAAGATAAATTTAAAAAAATCACAGAAAAATCTTGTTTATGCATTGGGTTAGCAAATGCTGGTTTGATTGAACATGATATAGATTCTAAAGACAAAAAAGCGGGAGTCCTGGTATGTCCTGGCCCAAATATTGCCTACTTTGACAAAAAAGTATCGTTAAAAAACATGGTGCAACATATCTATGGACAAGCAGCAAATTTAACTCCTATTAGCAGACCTAATATGTTTGTGAAAGAGTTGGAAATGTATGTCCAATATTTCAATGAAAAAATTGAACAGTTCAAGATCAGTCCTGATAAAAAACAAGAAAAATACCTGAATAAGTTTTCTACGAATCTGAATGAAGGAATTTTATATTATAAATCAATTTTTAAAGATGCTGAATTTATTAGCTCATTCTCTACCTTAGAAGGGAAACTACAGACATTCTAAAAAAATAATAGTATTATTATATAAACCATCAGTTTCATTACTGATGGTTTTTTTTTATATTTGGTCTCCCCTAAGAATTATATATGAAACCTAATAAACGTAGTAAAAATCGCTTGCTTTTGGCTGTAAAAGCTATGTTTATGGATGACTTTGAGAAAAAGCAAACCTTCTACAGAAATTTCACTAAAGAATTTGATTTAGAGTTTTTCAAAAAAAACTTTAAGCAAGACGAATTAGTTCTTCTTTCTCCTAACGAGCTCAGATTCAATAACTTTATAGACTTTAAAACTACTTCCTCAGAGTTTATAAACCTACTGGGACGCCCCAAGTACAGTGAAATATCCTATAAAAACCCGAAAATCAAAAGCTTTGTTTTTAAAGCGAAAATTGCCGGTATAGGAACCCGTTGTAGTGTCATCTTTCATAAAAATAAATTGGTGCTTTTCAATTATGTATTCACCAACTTAGATAAAAAAGAAAAAAGCATCCTTAAAAGATATAGTGTTGAAAAGTTTGGGAATCAGCTGACCAACAAGAGATATCAAATTATGGATGCTAAAAAAAATAGTTTGTTTATCTCTGAAAAAAACAATTCTATAATTTTTAATTTTTACGCCCCCTCAAAAACATTAAAGAAAACTTTTGATTGCAAGCCTAAAGAAAAAAAAGTGATTTCTTTAAAGGAAGTTCAAAAATTAAAAACTTCGAACGAATAAGCTTTTTAAAATAAGTACATTCATATTCCTTAGATATTAATTACATTTGCAAAACCATGCAAAAGAACATCAATATACAAAACAAAAAAGCACGCTTTGAGTATGAAATACTGGACACCTATACTGCAGGAATTCAGTTAACCGGTACGGAAATTAAATCCATACGCCAAAGTAAAGCTAGAATAACAGAAAGCTTCTGTGAATTTAATGAACAGTTAGAGCTCTTTGTTATCAATATGTATATTGAGGAATACACCTATGGTCATTCTTACAACCACAATCCAAAAAGTTCTCGCCGATTATTATTAAATAAAAAGGAGTTAAAAAAACTAGAGAAACAAGTTAAAAATGTTGGTTTGACTATCGTTCCTTTAAAATTATTTATCACTGATAAGGGCTGGGCGAAACTAAATATTGCCTTGTGCAAAGGAAAAAAACTACATGATAAAAGAAATACCTTAAAAGATAGAGACAACAAAAGAGATTTAGCGAGAATCAAAAAGAACTTTTAGATGAAACATGTTTTTCTATGGTTACATATGATTCGATGGAAAAATTTATTGCTTATACTTCTTTGTCAATTCCTTTTTAAATACAGGGTTTTTACTTTTTTTAATACCACTCAGAATTTATCTGATTTTCAGTTTTATTTACTTGTTTTTAGTATTCTTAGTATTGCTGCTGGAGGATATATCATCAACGATGTATTTGATATCGACTGTGATAAAATCAATAAACCAGATAAAGTCTATATTCCAAATCAAATAAGTAAAAAAAGTGCAAAATTTCTGTATGCTATAAGTACTTGTTTAGGAGTGATTTCTGGAAGTCTATTATCCGTTCTAACAGGAAAATTTTATCATATTTTCACCTTTCTAATGGTTGTTTTTTTATTATACTTTTACTCTGCCAGTCTAAAAAAAATAGCTTTCCTTGGAAATATTGTGATCGCAAGTTTGATTGGTTTTACCCTGTTTATATTGATTGATTTTGAAACAAGTATTTCCGACACAAATCGGGGGGTTCTTTTGACGATTCAGTTCACTTATTTTGCTTTCTTTCTGAATTTATTCAGAGAAATTGTAAAAGATCTAGAAGATCAAAAGGGAGATTTTAAAGCAAATATGAAAACGCTTCCCATTCTTTTAGGAAGCAAGAGAACCATAAATCTGTTACTTGTCCTTTCGTTATTCCCCATATATCCAATCATAAATTTTGGATTGAGAAATTTAGACCAAAAGCTAAGCACAAAAATTTTCTATTTTATTTTTATCGCTTTTCCTTATTTTCTTTACCTCTATAAATTATATTCCGCTAAGCATCAAAAGGATTTTGAAAAGATCAGCAAATTGCTAAAACTTATACTTGCCTCTGGTTTGTTCTTATTAATTATAATTACTTCGTAAATATGTTACAAAAACTTACTGAAAAATACTCCATCATTCTTGCTTCTGGATCTCCTAGACGTCAGCAATTTTTCAAGGATTTAAAAATTCCATTTTCTGTTAAATTATTTGACGTTGAAGAAATTTACGATCCAAAATTAAAAAGAGAAGAAATCACAAACTTCCTATCGGAACTAAAAGCCAAACCGTTTGAGAGCATTCTAAAAGAAAACGAATTGGTGATCACCTCTGACACTATTGTTTGGTTTCAAGACCAAGCTTTAGGAAAACCAAAAAACAAGGAAGAATCTTTTCAAATGTTACGATCCTTATCGGGTCATAGCCACGAAGTTATTTCTTCCATCAGTTTTAAAACTAAAAAAAGTAGACATACCATACATGATATTACTAAGGTATATTTTAAAGAATTTACTGACGAAGAGATAAATTTTTACATAGACACCTACGAACCTTTTGACAAAGCAGGTAGTTACGGAATCCAAGAATGGCTAGGATATATTGGCGTGGAAAAAATAGAGGGAAATTATTCAAATGTCATGGGATTACCGCTACCAAAACTATACGATTTCCTTAAAAACAAAGTACTTTAACCGCCTTCCTTTGTTCATTTTTTAAGATGAAATCTAAGGCTTAAAATGGTCTTGAAAAAGTTGGAAATAAAAATTCTTAAAACTATAAAAAATAACTACTTTTGTGCCATACTAATAGTAGATAATATATAATGAAAAAATACACTTTTACTGAGCAAAAAGATACTCGTTCTGGTTTTGGAGCTGGTTTAGCAGAATTAGGAAGAACAAACCCAAATGTAGTAGCATTATGTGCTGATTTGATTGGTTCTTTGAAAATGGATAAATTTATTGAAGAAAACCCTGAGCGTTTTTTCCAGATTGGTATTGCAGAAGCAAACATGATCGGAATTGCAGCAGGTCTTACTATTGGTGGTAAAATTCCTTTTACAGGTACTTTTGCAAACTTTTCTACAGGTAGAGTTTACGATCAAATTCGTCAGTCTGTTGCTTATTCAGATAAAAATGTAAAAATTTGTGCTTCTCACGCAGGTTTAACTTTAGGAGAAGATGGAGCGACTCACCAAATCTTAGAAGATATTGGTTTGATGAAAATGTTACCAGGTATGACTGTAATCAACACATGTGATTACAACCAAACTGAGGCGGCTACTATTGCAATCGCTGAACATGATGGCCCTGTTTATTTACGTTTTGGTCGTCCTGTAGTGCCTATTTACATGCCTAAACATACAGAAACTGAGCACGAAAATAAATTTGTAATTGGAAAAGCAATTCAATTGACTGAAGGTGCTGATGTAACTATCGTTGCGACTGGACATCTTGTATGGGAAGCTTTACAAGCCTCTGAGCAATTAGAAGAACTTGGAATTTCTGCTGAAGTTTTAAACATGCACACGATAAAACCTTTAGATGCGGCTGCAGTATTAGAATCTGTTGCAAAAACAGGATGTATTGTTACTGCTGAAGAGCACAATTATATTGGTGGTTTAGGAGAAAGTATCTCTGGTGTTTTAGCTAAGAACAACCCTATTCCTCAAGAATTTGTTGCTGTGAATGATAGTTTTGGTGAGTCTGGTACTCCTGCTCAATTGATGGAAAAATACGGATTGAACGACAAAGCAATTATTGCTGCTGTTCAAAAAGTGATCAAAAGAAAATAGTTATATTTACA
>NZ_JAQWGB010000130.1 GCF_029238425.1 Flavicella sp. | reverse complement strand
TCATTTCTTCTTGGATTTTTGTAACAATGGCACCTGCATCTGTATATCCAGGAGATAAAGCAGAGTAAACGGTTACGACTCTTTTTTGGTCTTTGTGCTTGATGGCACTAAATCCAGAGTTGTTTTTTTGTTTTGCTACTGCAGAAACTGGGATTTCTTTTATCTGACCTGTTGCCATGTCTCTAAAAGTAATCTTTTGGTTGAATAAGGCACTTTTGTTGTATCTGTCCGTTTTGTTGAAACGTACATATATGTCATAGTCCTCACCATCTTCTTTGTAAACTCCAGCTTTACTACCAAAAATAGCATTTCTAAGTTGCTGTCCAACCTGACCAGCACTTACACCAAGTTCACCAGCTTTTTTACGGTCTACAACTACTTGCATACCCGGTTTGTCTCTGTTGACATCAATTTTTAATTCGTCAATACCAGCAATACTTCTTGTGTTGATAAAATCACGCATTCTTTCAGCTGTCTCAATCAACTCTGCATAGTCTTTACCTTCAATTTCAATATTGATGGGAGATCCAGCAGGAGGTCCGTTGACGTCTTTTTCTACAGAAATCAATACTCCAGGGTAGATTCCAACTAAGGCAGTTTGTACACGTTGTCTTAAGATTTCACTATCCTTTCCTCTTCTAAATTTATATTCACGCATGGAAGCAGTGATCTTTCCTTTGTGAGGCATTTCAGCAGCAGAACCCCCATCTGTCTGTGGGTTTCCGGCACCTTCACCTACCTGAGAAACCGTACTCTCAACTAGGAAATTGTAATCTCCATCGGTATACTCATCATCATTCAATACTTCAAAAACTCGATTTTCAATTTGTTTTGTAATCGCATTGGTTTTCTCAATATCTGTTCCTTGAGGGTATTCAATGTATACAATAATTTGATTTGGTTTGTTATCCGGAAAAAACTCAAATTTTGTTCGGTTTGTTTCCATTGACCATCCAAAAATTCTAACAACAATGATAAGTACGATAAATGTACCAATTGTGTACACACTCGTTCTCCATCCTGTCAAAGCATATTTTAATTGTTTTTCATAAAAGTTTTCTAAACGAGTCAGTACTTTGTTCTGGAAATAATTAGACATTTTTCTGAGTACTAATCTATAGAACCATAGCATCATTGCTGTAAAAATCATTAAAGTTCCTAAGGCAGCATAGCTTCCTCCTGTTAGGAATATAACCAAACCAATACCTGTCAAAATTGACGAGATGGTTATCATTCTTTTTAATGGCATCTCTTTGTCTTCAACACTCATAAATTGAGAAACCAATACCGAATTAAAGAAAATCGCTACAAATAAAGAAGATCCAAGTACTACCGAAAGTGTAATAGGGAAGTAAATCATAAATTGTCCCATCAATCCAGGCCATAACCCAAGAGGGATAAAAGCGGCCACTGTGGTGGCTGTTGAAATGATAATTGGGTAAGCAATTTCGCTAATACCTTGCTTGGCAGCTTCTTTCCTTGTTAATCCCTCTTCGTCCATCAAACGATATACGTTTTCTACAACCACAATACCGTTATCAACTAGCATTCCTAGTCCCATAATCAAACCAAAAAGGATCATGGTGTTCATTGTGTATCCTAGCATTTCAAGGATCATCAATGACATAAACATAGACATTGGAATGGCAAATCCTACAAACAATGCATTTTTAAATCCTAAGAAAAACATCAAGACAGTAACTACCAAGATAATTCCGAAAATGATGTTGTTTACCAAATCATCTACTTGACCAATTGTTTTAGAAGATTGATCATTAGAGATGGTTACTTTTAAGTCAGATGGGAAAAAATCCTCCTTTGCTTTTTCCACAATAACTCTTACTTGGTCTGCCGCGTCAACCATGTTTTTACCAGCTCTCTTTTTAACATCAAGCATCACTACTTTTTCGCCATATTCTCTGGCGTAGGTAGTTTTATCCTTGTCCTGAAAGGCAATTTCTGCAACGTTTTTCAGGTAAATAGGGTTGTTTCTTTCGTTTTTTACGACAAAATTTCCTAATTCATCTGGGTCTGTAATTTCACCAATAATGCGAATAGTACGTCTTTGACCGCTAGTAATAAAGTTACCTGCAGACATGGTTGCATTTCCATTGTTAATCGCATTTACAATATCGCTAAAACTAACTTTTGCAGCCATCATTTTATAGATGTCAACTGCAATTTCAACTTCTTTTTCTTGTGCTCCACGAATATCAACTTGTTTGATTTCATCCAAGTCCTCAATCTCATCCTCTAAATATTCTCCAAACTCTTTTAGTTTATAGATAGGATAATCACCAGAAATATTAATATTCAGGATAGGAATCTCTTCAGACATACTAAGGTCAAAGGCAATAGGTTCTACTTTTGCTCCATTGAAAGTAGGCCAATCTTCACTGGCAGTTTCTCCATCAATTTCGTCTTTAACTTTTTGTTTTGCCTGGTCTACAGAAATGTTTTCGTCAAACTCAACAATAATCATTGAATAATCTTCTTGTGAATTAGAAGTGATTTCAACTAAATTAGAAACAGTTTTTAATTTGTCTTCTAGGGGAGTTGTAATCAGTTTTTCTATATCTTCTGCTGTGTTTCCTGGATATAATGAACTAATGTAAATTTTAGTTTCTTTGATCTCCGGAAAACTTTCACGTGGCATATTAAAGTAGGCGGAAGATCCTAAAAATAGAATCATTACCATTACCACATATATGGTCGTTTTGTTGTTGATTGCCCAGGAGGACAGACCAAACTCTTTGTCAACTTTTTTCTCAGTCATTTTAGGTGTTTTTAAGTTGATTTATGGATTATAATTTCAAAGGTTCGTTGCTTAATATTTTTACAGATTGACCATCTGTAACACTTCTAGCTCCTTCGTTAATTATTTCTAAACCATTAGGAAAAGCAGTCAATATCTCAATGATATCTCCTTGTGTTTTACCAGTTTCAATGATTTTTCTTTTTACTACGGCTTCTCCGTTTGCTTTTTTGTTTGCAATGATGTAGATATATTGGTCTCCATTTGCATTTTCAGAGATGATACTCTGAGGAATTAAAATAGCAGCCTCATTTTTATAATCATTGATTTTAAGCTTTGCTGTTAGGTTAGGCTTGATATCGTGTTTTGGGTTCGGTACCTTTACTTCAACTTTAAACGTGCGGTTGCTTGGGTTTACATAACTAGCAGCGTGTCTTACTTCAGCTTCAACCGTTTTGTTCAATATTGGGAAATATACTTCTACATGTTTTCCTTTAGAGACAGAGGTGATATAACTCTCCGGTACTTCAGCATCTATATACATATCATCTAAGTTTACGATACGCAATAATTCCGAACCTTGACCCGGTGCAATTACCATTCCTTCTTCCTTGAAAATATCATCTATGATCCCTGAAAACGGAGCAACAATTCTTGTTTTAGCATATTGAGATTTCAATTGCTTTATAGCATTGATGTTTGCATAATAATTTGTCTCTGCTTTTAAGTATTCTATTTCAGATCCAATTTTTTGTTCCCACAATTTTTGCTGTCTCTCATAAGTAGTTTTAGCCAATTTTGTTTGTGTTTCTAATTGTGCTAACTGATCGGCAAGACCACCATCGCTTAAGATTGCTAATAAAGTTCCTTTAGAGACACGTTGCCCTTCTTTGACACGAATGTCTTTGATGATACCAGGAACCTCAGGATATACCAATACGTTTTTCTTTGTGGTTACATTTCCTTGTAATTCTACATGGTGGTTGAATACCGTTGCTGTACTGGTAAAAGTAGTAACCAAAGGCAATCTTTTCATGGTGTCGTACACTGAAATAGCCGATACCAGAGCTTCCAATTGAATGTTAATTTCTTTTTGAGTAGTTTCAATTTCTTTTTTCTTTTCTCTCATTTGTGAAAGATCCTGCGACTTGATTACGTCTTCCACGGAGATTTCTGCTTTTTCAGCACAAGAAGTTAGGATGATTGTGCTGGCAATAAATGTGTAAATATATTTCATGATTTAATTTTTTAAGAAATTATTTTATGTTTAATAAGTTTTTCAATTCTACTTTTTTGTTGATTACATCAATGATAGATTCGATGTATTGTTGCTGACTGTCGTACAACTGAACTTGTACAGTTCTTAAGTCGATACTACTAGCCATTCCTTCGCTGAATTTTACGGAGTTTTTACGTTCTATTTTTTCTGCAAGTTCAAGATTTTGTTTTCTGTTTTCATAGGTTTGAGCTGCTAGGATGTATTCACTTCTGACCTTTTTTAAGTCTAGTTTTAATTGTTGCTCAGTGTCTTTTAAAGTGTTTTCAGAAATTTCCCAGTTTATTTTTGCTCTTCTTTTCTGAGATCTAATATTAAAGGAAGTGAAAATTGGAATGGATAAAGAAACTCCAGCAGAGGTTGAAGTCAGCCAATCTTGGTTGCTGTCAAATAAGCCTCCAAACTCTTCATTCAGTCCTTGTGCATTTGTATTTAAAAATGCCGAAATAGAAGGAAGGTATTTTGCTTTTTCTAATTTGTATAATAATTCTTTGCTTTCCGTTTCATTCACTGCAATTTTATAATCTATATTATTGAAAATTGAGTTTTGTTCAAATTCAGATTCAAGGGTTACATATTCGCTAATCAAGTTTTCTAGATTGTCACTTAAAGTAATCGTTGTTTCAGAATCAATTCCCAAAAGTAATTTTACATAACCGTTAGATACATCGGCAAGTACCTCATAGTTTCGCATGGAGTTTTCAAGGTTGGTAAGTGTCAATTGTAATTGTTCAACACTTTCCTCTTCAGCAAGACCGTTGGCAACAACAGCTGTAGCTTCCTTTAAATTGTCTTCAATGTTTTTGATGTTTTTTTCTAGGATGAGTATGCTTTCATCAGTTAATAAAGCTGTCATATAAGCATTCACAACAATTTGTTCTATTTCATTGTCCGTTTTGTCCTTGTAGTTTTTGGAGATGTCTAAGAATACTTTAGAGGCTTGTAGACCTACTATATATGAACCATCAAAAATCAATTGAGTAACCGTTAAGCTAGGAGTTAAATTGTTTGATGGGAAAAAGAAGTTTACCGGGTCCGCTGGGTTGTTTGGATCACCTTCAATAGGTTTCTTTAAATTAGCAGTGTAATCAATTTTACCATTTAATTGTGGAAGTCCAATAGAAATTGCTTCCCATTTTTGTTCTTCTGCGGCCTGAATTCCTGCGACTGCGTTCTGAATATTCCTATTGTGAATTTTAGCATAGGAAATCGCTTCGTTTAGGTTGAAAGAAGTTTTTTGTTCTTCTTCCACGATTTCTTGTGCAAACCCAACAAGGGAGCTTGCCAAAAATAAGTAAAGGATGTTTAATTTTTTCATCTTTAATTGTATTGATTTTTTATTTTTTCTAATGTTTGTATTCCTTTTTCTGTTGCAATTCCGCGTACGTGGTATTCTAAATAATTTTGAAGTAAATAATTCATAGAGAACATTTCTGTAGGGAAGGTTTCAATGTCTTTGATACCTACCATTCCTTTAAAATAAACTCTTGTGATAAATTGAATATCTATATCATTTCTAAAATAAGCTCCGTCTACTCCCTTTTTCAAATTGTCCGATACACAACCTTGCATCACATCAAATTGTTTTTTTTGTAGGTTGGTATGGATTCTTGGGTAATATTTTTGAAGTTGGTATTGCGGTGACGATTTTTCATCATTTAAATTTTCAAGAACAAATTTTTTGATCTGAAATAATTCTTCGATTGGATTGTAATCTAATTCACATATAGCGTCTATTCCCGTGGTAATGCATAAAAACATTCCGTAGGTTGTCTCCTCTACCAGTTTTGTTTTGTTGCTGAAATGTGTGTAAATGGTTTTTTTTGAGATGCCGATTTTCTCAGCAATATCATCCATTGTCACACTTTTAAAACCAAAATTTAAAAACATTTCAGCAGCGGTTTGTAAAATTTTTTCTTTCATCATCTCTCGTTTTAACGTTGCAAATATATACAGGAAACTTTTAACACCAAAAAAGTTTCCTAAGTTTTTTATGATAAAAATCATTTTTTGTTTTTTTTGAGAAAACGAATTGTGATAAGAGAGCTTTGTTTATTTTTACACAAAATTCAATATTTTGAAATTAGAACAGTACAAAGAAGATTTTTTAGCACATTTACAAAAGAAGATTAATGTTGTAGAGCCTCAAAACCTATACAATCCTATAGAGTATATATTGGATTTAGGAGGAAAACGCTTGAGACCTATTTTAGTTTTGATGGGGACAACGGCTTTTGGAGGAGATTATAAAAACGGTTTGGATGCGGCTTTGGCTGTAGAGGTGTTTCATAATTTTACGCTATTACATGATGATATTATGGATGATGCACCTTTGAGAAGGGGGGAAGCAACCGTACATGAAAAGTGGGATGTGAATACAGCTATATTGTCAGGAGATGCCATGTTGATTTTAGCCAATCAACTTTTGGAGTCTTATGACGGTGCTACCTTTAAAAAATTAATGCAACTTTTTAATAAAACGGCATTGGAAGTTTGTGAAGGACAGCAATATGATATGGATTTTGAAACTCGTAATGATGTAACTGCTGAAGAATATATCAAAATGATTGGTTTGAAAACTTCGGTTTTAGTTGCTGCTGCCCTTGAAATGGGAGCGATTATAGCGGGAGCCTCTGAGGAAGATTCAAAAAAAATATATGAATTTGGCTTGAATTTAGGAATTGCTTTTCAGTTGCAAGACGATTATTTAGATGCGTATGGTGATGCTGCTACTTTTGGAAAACAAGTAGGAGGAGATATCATGGAGAATAAGAAAACCTTTTTATATATAGAGGCACTTAAAAATGCTACACCAGAATTGAAAGAGGAATTGCTACATTGGTATGATCAAATTTTAGAGGATAATACAGAGAAGGTAGTACGTGTAAAAGAATTGTTTCAGCTTATAGGAAGTGATACAATGACAAGGGCTGCTATTGAGAATTATACCAAAAAAGCGTTTGATGTTTTGGATGAAATTTCTATATCAGAAGCTAATAGTCTTGTATTAAAACAGTTCGGTCAAAACTTAATGACACGCACTGTTTAGCACAAAAATATTTTCACTATTTTCTTAAGAAAAGTATAGGAAATTGTAAAATAATGTTATTTTTGCACACGTTTTAGGTCTCATAGCTCAGTTGGTTAGAGCACCTGACTCATAATCAGGTGGTCCTAGGTTCGAGCCCTAGTGGGACCACTTTTAAAACACCAAGCCTTTACAGAAATGTAGAGGCTTTTTTATTGACTAAAAATAAAAAGCCACTTCAATTTGAA
>NZ_JAQWGB010000173.1 GCF_029238425.1 Flavicella sp. | reverse complement strand
GATTCGTTTTTCATAAATTAATCTGAACAATTTAAAACAAAAAAATATGAAAGAAGCAAAATATCCTAGGTCGTTTTCACATGTAGGTATCACAGTTCCAGATATCCATAAGGCCGTTGAGTTTTATGGTGAGGTTATGGGTTGGTATGTCATAATGCAACCATCTGAAGTGAAAAAAGAAAAAGAAACAGCCATTGGTCAAATGTGTATTGATGTATTTGGTGAGAATTGGGAAACTTTTGAGATTGCTCATATGGCAACTTCAGATGGAATTGGAGTAGAATTATTTTCATTTCCACATGGAGTCAAAAAAGCTCCGGAGTTCAATCCATTTAATACTGGGTTATTTCATTTTTGCGTACAAGACCCAGAAATAGAAGCATTGACGGAAAAAATTGTGGCCTATGGAGGGAAACAAAGAATGCCGATTCGAGAATATTATCCAGAAGAGAAACCATTTAAAATGGTATATGTAGAAGATCCTTTTGGAATTGTTTTTGAAATATACACACATAGTTATGAATTGACTTATTCTTCAGGTGCATATCAAGACAAGCAGTAGCTTTAGTCTTTATTTGTTTTTTAACTGATTTTTTTTCTCAATTAAAAAAATACGAATTGATCTATGTCTATTTATAAGAAATTAACGGAATTCGGTGAGCAATTTGTTCCAAAGGCAAAGCTGTTTAAATTTGGATTCAATGCATCTCCAATGTATAGAAGGAGTACAGGAAAGGTGGTTTTTGCTGCTGAAAATTTAAGCTTGATAAAAATTAAGCTCCGTCTAAGTTGGAAAAATAAGAATTACGTTAATTCGATGTTTGGAGGGAGTATGTTTTCAGCAGTAGATCCTATTCCAATGATTCAATTGATACATTTATTAGGAAAGGATTATGTGGTATGGGATAAAGCTGCTACAATTCGTTTTAAAAGACCTGCTAGAGAACATTTATTTGCGGATTTTACTTACACTCAAGATGAATTGAAATACATCAAATCTTGCGTGAATGAACAAAACGAAATTGAGATTGAAAAACTAACAGAATTGAAAAATAAAAATGGAGATATAGTTTATAGTGAAATATTAAAAACGATATATATTGCAGATAAAAACTTCTTTAAAAATAAAAGAAAAATAAAATAATAAGTATTAATATGAAAACAACTAGCGTAAGAATTTTACTTTTATTAGTCACTTGTTTTGCGATTACAGCGTTTATTGTACCTTCAAGTGAGGAAAGCAAAACTTGGGAAGCTTCTATAAAAGCAAAGAAATTTGTGAAAGAGAATATTGTAGTTGATTTTTTTGCCTCTCCCTATGGAGTGGGGTGGAATAAGTCGGAGCATTTACATAATTATATAGATAGAGCTATGAATACTGGTATTACTGGTGTTTCTGCTACTTTAGCCGCTACATATTATACATGGGAACAGTTTAAAAGAGTATAGTGTTTGGAGAACCACAATGCTAGAAGAAAAAGAAAAATTTGTATTTGTACATACATATGATGATTTTGAAAGAGCGCATAAGGAAGGAAAATATGCCGTTGCTTGGAATTCTCAAACAAGTAGTATTTTAAACGGTGATCTTTCAAAAATTGCTGTTTTAAGAGGTATGGGAGTTGGTAGTATGCAGCTGGTATATAACGGTTCTTATGATATGGGGTCGGGGGTAATTCAGTATTATAAAGGACAAGATAGCGGTTTGACATCAAGAGGGAAATCGATGATTGATGAAATGGTCAAACAAGGAATGGTTGTAGATTTGAGTCATACTGGTAAAAACACATCGCTTGATATATCTAATTATATGTTGGAAAAATATCCAGGAGAACCTTTTATCTATTCCCATTCATTACCAACAGGCTTGTATAAAAATTTACCAGATGCAACGGAAAAAGGATGCTATAGAAATATTTCTGATGAACAAGCTTTGTTAGCTGCAAAATCAGGAGGCGTGGTAAGCCCTACGTTTACTGAATGGATGATGGATGGTGTTTGGCCGGATGATATAACCCCGGTTCAATGTGCCGACATGATTGATTATTATGTGAAATTATTAGGAGTGGATCATGTAGGAATCGCTACAGATGATATGTTTACTTTAGAAATATTGATGAAATTTGTAGGTGCCAATGCAAGTAATTACGATGATGATGGTTATATGATGAAGGCAATGGATAAAGGAGCAAGTGGCTGTGCCGAATTGTCAAAAATATTACCCGCAATTACAGATGAATTGTGGAAAAGAGGTTATTCTAATAAAGATATCAAAAAAATATATGGCTTAAATATCCTTCGCGTTTACAAAACGGTTTGGTAAAAATTCTATCTAACGTATAACATAAAGAAACAGCTTACTATATTTTTATAGCAAGCTGTTTTTTTTGGAGATGATTTGATATGTAAGAAGATGTTGTGATTATTAAGGTCCTATGAAGTTCACAAATCGAATCTTGTCTCGTTATTATACAGTTGAGTTTCCCATTATTAATTTGCTTCAAAAGTAATTTTGGTACAACAAATAGGTTTCCAAATTTTGGAAATTATTAATAACGAAACCCTTATGAAAAATTAACCATTTTATTTAATATCATTTTCGGTGTCATATGCTTTTCTTGTAGTCAAAAAGAAGAAGATTTGAATTTCGAAAAAGAAATAGTATCTGAAAACCCGGTTCAGCCCGATGATTTTATGAATCCACCTGATTCTGGAAATGAATGGAGTACTATTAAAATTCCTGCAAATCCTGGAGATGAAAATGTATGGGAATTACAAGAAGAGGTTTCAGACGATTTTAACTATACTTTTGAATCCGTCACTTCAGAAACAACAATTGAAGGAAAATGGACAAATTTTTATCATAATGGATGGGATGGTCCGTCTCCATCAAAATGGGTGCATGAGAATGTGGAAGTATCTGATGGAGTTTTGAAATTAAAAGCAACTCGTGTTGAGGGAGAAACTAAAGTTGGAAGTTGTAATGGAGTGACTACGAATTTACCCGCAACTCGAATGGGGTGTATTACCTCAACAAAAAGAATTATATACCCTGTTTTTGTGGAGACAAGAGTAAAGGTGACAAATGCCTATATGGCTTCAGATATATGGATGTTGAGTCCCGATGATACACAAGAAATAGATGTTTTAGAAGCGTATGGACATAAAACAGCTGAGAATGATTGGTACGCCCAACGCTTGCATATCAGTCATCATGTTTTTATCCGAAATCTATTTCAAGATTACCAACCCAAAGATCAAAGTACTTGGTATACAGGGGACGAAACAACATATTGGTCAGATCATTGGTTGAGAATTGGTGTGTATTGGAAAAGTCCGACTCATTTGGAATACTATGTCAATGGAGAGCTGATCAAAATAAGTGATAATTTAGATACAGTGGGAGATAAAGATGGTATTGATCCCCTTAATTATACATCTCCTGATGGAAAAGCCGCTACAAGAACGGGGTTGAATAAAGAAATGGATATCATCATTAATATTGAAGATCAAACTTGGAATGCCTGCGCAGGGAGAACTCCAAGTAATGAAGATATTAAGGATACAGAAAAACATACCTTTAAAGTAGATTGGATTCGTGTGTATAAGCTTGAAAAAAAATCTGATTAAAATGAGACATAAATAAGAACGAAAGAATTTTAATATATTTGGTATCAGTAATTTTACCTATTAAGGTACATTTTTAAAATTAAATATGTCAAAATTAATAATCGCAGTTTCTTTTTGTCTTTTTTTTATTAGTTGTAGTAAGAATGAGAATGTTGAGGTGGACCATCCAGTAGATCCTGAACCAAAAGAAACACCGTTTTTCAATGTAGATCAAGATCCATTAACGGATGGTCGTACCTGGGAAAAAGTAGACTTTTTATCAGATGAATTTGAAGACGAGAATCTAGATTCTGAAAAATGGGCTTCACGTGTGAGTACCTGGGTAGGTCGTGCACCTGCTATTTTCAAGGATGAAGCCATTTCAGTTGCAAATGGAGATTTAAGAATTACGAATTATTTACTCGAAGAGGAAGAGATCGTTAATGGCAATACATATACACATGGCGGCGGACTTATAAGATCAATTCAAACTGCAACAGTTGGAATGTACTTCGAATGCAGAATGAAAGCAAATAAAACCTTTATGTCGTCTACCTTTTGGTTGATAAATACTAGAAATGAAGGTGCAGGCTGTGATAGAAGAATCACTGAGTTAGATATTCAGGAATGCGTTGGAGAGGTTACTACGAATGCTAGTTGGGCACAAGGTTTTGATAAGGAAATGCATTCAAATACACACAGTAGAAATGCAGAATGTGAAGAAACTATAGAAGGTTCTAAAGGGAATCATGCTTCAACTGAATTGGTTTATAATGATTATCATATATATGCAGCATGGTGGAAGAGCCCAACAGAAATATTATTTTTCTTAGATGGTGCATATTTAGAAACTGTTACCCCTGTTGAAAAATTTGATTTGCCTATGTGCATGAGGTTGGTAACGGAAACATATGACTGGAATCCTGTTCCACAAAATGGTGGGATGACAGGTTCTGAAGAAGAAAGGACCACTAGTTATGATTGGGTTAGAACTTGGCTACCAATCGATAGATAAAAGAAACCAAAGAGAAATTATTTTTATTACTCTGTATTAAATTTGCTTATTTTTGATCTATATTAGGTTTAAGGTTTAATTAGTATCTTTTTATGAAGCTCCATCTTTTAGACAGAAGTAGTATCAGCAACAGTTCATTTACAACTAAAGTGAATGAATATCCGTATTTTTTAAAAATATGGCATTACCATCCAGAGTTAGAGTTGGTCGTTATTTTAAAAAGTGAGGGAACCTGCTTTGTAGGAGATAGTATCGAAAAATTTGAGGTCGGAGATGTGGTGTTGATAGGAAAAAACTTACCACATATGTGGTTGAATGATGAGAATTATTTTGATCAGGACAAGGATGAAGCAGCCAAGGCAATAGCAATTCATTTTAAGCAAAATTATTTAGGAGCAGCTTTTTTTGAAACACCAGAAATGATTCATCTTTTAGAATTGTTTGAAAGGTCTAAATGTGGCTTGAAGTTTTTAAATGTCGGAACAGATGTGATTGATGA
>NZ_JAQWGB010000159.1 GCF_029238425.1 Flavicella sp. | reverse complement strand
GCCATCTCGAAACATTTTTCTGAGCGTAATTTATTAAGTATGATCTAATCATTAGGTTTTTTGGTCTAAAATAATCTTGGCAACTTCTTTTTGAATTTCTAAAGTCAAATTTTCGCTGCTAGGCAAAGTTACACCTTTTTTAAATAAATCCTCAGAACATCCATTCAAATAACTACGGGATTTGTAAAAAAAAGGCTGACAATGCATTGGATTCCAAAGTCTGCCTATTTCTATTTGTTTTGAAAGCGCAGCATTCATTGTTTTTTGTACAGCGACCTGAGATTCCAAAGTACCGCAAGTAAGCCATCTATTGGAACGAATACCAACTAACTCCTTTTGAAAACCAATCGCCTGAATACTCTTCTTATAGCTTTCATAAATATGCCTTCTCTCTTGAATCTTATCTTCTAAACTTTCCAATTGAGCACAACCGATTGCTGCAGTAAGGTTCGACATACTATAGTTATATCCTAAAGAGGAATGTTTATAAAAGTCTACCTTATCTTTTGCTTGAGACCCATAATAATTGGCAAGTTCTACATACTTTTTATTCTGACTTACCAAAGCTCCTCCTCCTCCTGTACTGACAATTTTATTGGCATTAAAAGAAAACACGCCAAGATCTCCAATGGTACCGCATTTTTGCCCGTTTAACTCTGAACCAAAGGCAGCAGCAGCATCTTCCAATACAGGAATATCATAATGCTTCGCTATTGCCATGAGTTCATTCATTTTCGCTGGCATTCCGTATGCATGCACTACAACAATCGCCTTGGGTTTTTTTCCTAAATTCATTTCTGAAACAATTGCTTTTTCCAATTGTTCAGGACACATATTCCATGTTTCATATTCTGAATCAACAAAAACAGGTTCGGCTCCCAAATATACTATTGTAAAAGCACTGGCAGCGAAGGTAAAAGTGCTGCAAAGTACAACATCTCCTTCTTTTACTCCTAAAACTTTTAGCCCTAAATGGATGGCAGAAGTACCTGAATTCAACAAGGAAACATTTTCAATCTCAATATATTCTGAAATATTTTTTTTGAAAAGTTCTAAATATCTTCCCCTTGGTCCAATTTCATTTTCTGAAATGGCATGGGCTATGTATTCTTGTTCCTTTCCATTCATTAATGGAACTGATAATTTCACTTTGTAATTTTTCAATATTTTGTTATTTCTTTCTTAAACTCCGTAAAGAGCAATCAAAACGATTTGATGACATCCCTATTACAAATGTAGTAAAGTAATCTTTTATTCAAGGAACGGATTGCCGCGGTCGTAACTTCCTCTCAATGACCCAACTCAACATCTATACTTCTCTGGCAACGACGGGAACCCACAATCCTGCCGTCATTGCGAACGTAGTGAAGCAATCTTTTATTTAATGAATGAATTTCCATTTTTTAAACCGTCATAGAAGTCGGAAGCGATCTTAGTATCATGCTCTGTCAATGACCGCACTTCGAGGGCCTCAGTGACCGTGTTTCGACAAAGGAGAAGTGTATCGAGAACTACACAGGTTTTGGTGGAAAAACTTCTCGATACTAAATTCTTCATTTCATGCATAATTTCACTCGAAGTGACAATTGGCGTATTAACTATAACACAAAACTACAAATCAGGTACTACTATACTACGATAGCATGTTGTTTCTTTTCATTTTGTCTTGATATACTTCGACAGGCTCAGCACAAGCTCCTCAAAAAAATCAAGTCTTGATCTTTCATCGATCATTTTACAATTTAAAGACTAACCAAAAAGAACTCGAACTGCGTTCTCAAACAGCGCCTTGATAAAAAACACTTCTTGTGGTTGAATTTTCTACGAAGATTTTCTTAGGACAAGGACAGGAAAGCATAAGACAATGAATGAAATGCTGGAATAGAACTTGGACTTTGACTTGGACTTTTTTGTCTT
>NZ_JAQWGB010000141.1 GCF_029238425.1 Flavicella sp. | reverse complement strand
GAATTTTTTCAAATCTAAAGCAGAATCATCTGCTACAGGAATATGCCAATTCATTTCTAAAGAAGAGTGTCTAACATTGATTCCTCTTTTTCCTAAAAATTTCTCAAGTGTTAGTTTATCTTCTTTATGGATACCTTTTACTATGAAAGATTTCCAAGAAGTAATACAAATTTTCCCAACTTTATGATCCAAACAAAAATCAGAAAAATCTTTTAAGAAATTTAAGTCGTATTTATTGTTTCTCCAGTACAAACCTAGCCAGTATCTGTTGATTCCCATTTTGTTCATTCCTTCGTAATATGGAAAGGGTTGAAAAGGAACCTCCAATTCTTTTTCTATGGTCCTGTTGTTCGTTTCTAAATGAGCATTAACTAGGTCAAAAAGTTCTTCAACATCATCTGCATCAGTATAGATTTCCTCAATTTCTTTTGAAATTTTATGAATATCAAATGTGAAAATTAAGACTGGATAGAAAACAGCTTCTTCCCAATGTGGAAGCTTAAGGTTCAGGTACCAGTAATCTTCATGCTCAGAAGCAATAAAATTCAATTCACCGCTATACAATGGAACTAATTGCTGTTTAGGATCAGTGATGTTTATTTTTAATTTAGGGTTGTATCTAAAGTTTTCTAGGATGTATAGATACTTCACACCATTTAACCATGGTGTATTCATAAATATATCAGAAGAAACATAAGAACAAACTATATTCTGATTTTCTGCATCTGAGACTGATGCCATTGTTAGATCAGAAAATTGAGCTAGGATGGATTTGTTTGCCTCCGTTACGGGAAAATTTATGTCTTGACGGGAACCAAAAGATATGTCGTCTAAGCCAAGCGCTTCTGCAAGTTCAATTACTCTTTTCAATTCACCTGGTGATAAAACACCTCCTTTAATGAAAATACGTTGTAATTCGTTTGTCATGATTTTATCTTTTAAATTGATTTATGCCAATTGTGTTTGTGTAACTTCTTTTAAAATGTCTCTAACTTCTGGTTTACAACTACCGCAACCTAATCCGGCACCCGTTGATTTACATAAGGCTGTAAAGTCTGTACAACCACCGTTAATAGCATCTTCTAAATTTCCTTCTCCAACTTGGCTACAAGAACAGATCAGTTTTCCAATAACAGGAACAGAATTGCTTTGACCTCTTAATAGTTCTTCTCTTTTGTCAGATAATTCAGTACGATCTTCAATCAAGCTTTTGAATTCAGCAAATTCACTTTTATCTCCCATCATTACGGCACCTACAAGCTTATCATCTTTTACAATGCATCTTTTGTAAAAGCTTTTACTCACATCCATTAATAAGATTTCTTGATAACTTGGGTCGTTTTCTGGGTATTCAATATTTCCAATACTACAAAGATCAAGATCTTCAAATTTTAAGATGTTCATTAATACAGACCCTTTATAAGTACTGTTTAAATCTCCTAAAATAAACTTGGCAGCAATATCTGCTTGTTGTTCTGCTGCAGAAGTAATACCAAATAAATTATTGTTGAATTGAGCAATTTCACCCATTGCAAAAATAGTAGGATCACTTGTTTGCAAGTATTGATTTACAACAACACCTCTTTGCGCAGCAAGTTTGGAAGAACGTGCTAGTTCAATATTTGGAATGGTACCAATAGCATAAACAATTGCATTGGCTGTAATCGTTTTTCCTGTTTTTAAATTGATAGATAAAGAATTGATCTCATCATCCTCAAATACGGTATTTACCTCATTGTCAAAATAAATTTGAATCCCTCTTTCTTGAACGTCTTGAGCCAATAATCTACTGGCAACTCTATCAAGTTGACGTTCCATTAGTCTAGGGGCTCTTTGAACAATAGTGATATTAACGCCTCTTTTGTTCAAAGCAGCAGCCAATTCAAGTCCAAGCAATCCACCTCCAACAATAACA
>NZ_JAQWGB010000103.1 GCF_029238425.1 Flavicella sp. | reverse complement strand
TGCAAGTATTTTTACCTTTATGGGAGCTGATGCCGCTATTTTACCTTTGATTGAATTGTATATCATTCCATTATTAGTAGGAATTCCTTTGTTAACAGTTGGCTTAATGGCAGGTGGCGTTTTAAGAGCTACCGGAAATGTGCGCAACCCAGAAATCATCATGGGAATTGCCGGTGTGATCAATTTGGTATTGGATTATGGACTTATTTTTGGAGCATTAGGATTTCCGGAAATGGGAATCACGGGTGCGGCTTGGGCAACTGTTGGGTCTTGGGTATTTGTAATTCTAGGAATGTTTTATTTATTGTTAAAGGATAAATTAGTAACGGTAAACCTCAAGAATACCTTAGGTCAGTTTTCAAACACCTTAAAAGAAATTGGAACATTAGGCTTACCAACAATTGTCACTCAAATAATTGGCCCAATTACTTTAATGTATTTGACATTTTTGTTTGCGAAACAATCGGCAACTTCCGTAGCGGCTTTTGGTGTAGCTAGCAGAATTGAAACGCTACTTTTGATTGGGATACTAGGAGTTAGTACGGCTATCACACCTTTTATTGCACAAAATAAAGGAGCCAAACTACAAGATAGAATCAATGAATCTATAGCTTTTGGAGGTAGGGCTTCTACTTATCTTGGGCTCTTGGTTTGTGTGTTGTTATTTTTGACTATCAAACCCATTGCGCATATTTTTAGTGAAGATACTTCTGTGGTTGCATACACTGCAAATTATTTCTACATCGTAAGTGCTTCTTATATTTTCTATGGACTTTTTGTAATAACTTCATCTATATTCAATGGACTTCAATTACCATTGAATTCTATGAAATTAATGCTATTGAAATCCGTACTATTTACGATTCCATTTACATTGATCGGTTCTTATTTTGGGGTAGAGGGGATTTATATAGGAATTTCTCTAGGAAATATTGCTGCTGGTTTTCTGGCATCTTATGAAATGAGAAAACAATTCAAAAAAGAAAACTCTAAGCTAGCCAAAGTAAATATTTGGAAAGAATATAAAAATGACTTTTCAGATTTGTTTAAGTAGAAAAAAATCAAATAGTTTTACTTTTTTACTTAAAAACGCATATGAGTTGCGTTAATTTTTGTGTTTTTTTTATCTTTGTTCCAGATTAAAATTTATTTAGAATGTCAAAAGCGAAAATTGGAATTATCAATGTAAGTGACAGAGCTAGCGCAGGAATCTATGAAGACTTGAGTGGTAAAGCAGTCGTAGAAACCTTAAATTCTTATCTAACTTCTCCTTGGGAGCCGGTTTACAAAGTACTTCCTGATGAACAAGATGTACTTGAAAAAAATATGATTGAGATGGTAGATAATGAAAATTGCTGTCTAGTCATAACCACAGGTGGAACTGGGCCATCGAAACGAGATGTGACTCCTGAGGCTACAGAAGCGATTTGTGATCGTATGATGCCTGGTTTTGGTGAGCTGATGCGAATGGAATCCTTGAAATACGTTCCTACTGCTATTCTGTCCAGACAAACTGCTGGTCTTAGAGGTAGTAGCTTGATTTTGAATTTACCTGGAAAACCAAAATCAATTAAAGAATGTTTGGATGCAGTATTTCCTGCGGTACCGTATTGTATTGATCTAATGGATGGACCCTTTTTAGAGTGTAACACAGAGGTAATGAATCCTTTTAGACCCAAAGTGAAATAAATCGATTTTCAATTCTATCTATAATGGAGTCTATTATTACAATTGTTGGTTTTTTAGGGGCTGGAAAAACAACATTATTAAAATATTTACTGGAAAAATTTTCAGTATCTGAAGTCAGTCCTTATGTGATCCTCAATGATTTTGAAAATGCTGAAATGGATGCTCAACAATTCGCCACATTATTGGAGTCAAAAACTATCAAAGCTTTAAGTGGTAATTGTATTTGTTGTAATGGTATCGTAGAGCTGAGAAATATGGTCAATAGAATTCCAGAAAGAAAAAATGGAGTTACCATTATTGAGGCAAATGGAACTTCCGACGCATGTTCACTAATGGAGTTCTTAGGGGTTGGAATTGAGGATCGTTTTTTTCCTCCTATTCAAATTTCAGTGATTGATGTTAAAAATTGGCAAAAAAGAGGAGAACAAAATGAATTGGAGTCCAATCAGATTCAGGTCTCTTCTTTGATTGTTTTAATGCATACCGAGGGGGCTTCACTACAACGTCAGGAAGAAGTGAAAAATAGTATAAAATCAATAAATCCCATGGCTTCAATAAGTACTATGGACACCATTGATATTGCACTTTTACCTAAACTTTTGCCTTCTCAAAATAAAGCTCAAAAATTCGACCATCATAAATCACATTGGTCTTCTTGTTCAGTGGATTTACCAGAGTTGCCGTCGGTTGATAGTGTTTATACGATATGTGATTCCTTGCCGAAAAGTATTTTAAGAGTCAAGGGGTGTACTCGGATAAATGGAGAGGAAAGCCATACCTATTTTGAGAGAAATCCAGATGGGGAAGTTTATATAAGACCTTTTAGAGGGATTCCCATAACTGGCTCAAAGCTATTAACAATAGGTCCTGGAAGTGAACCAGAAAACTTAAAAGTGGTGATTGAAAAAAGTGTGAAATAAAATTTCACGCTATCATTATGATTACTAGCATGAAAAAATGTTCATTTTATTTAGTGATAATTTTCTAAAATAAACAAAAGGCCCTCTTGTAATCAAAAATCCAACGCTTATGGATTTTTATTAGAGGTAAATCCAATTATTCCACAATTTTGAATGGAACAAAATTTTTTGAATGCTAGATGAGTTCATCATCATTCTTGAAATTTGAAAACATCAAAAAAATGGAAGAGAAAACCTTTACAGTTGCAGATTATCTTTTAACACGTTTGCAACAATTGGATGTCACAGAATTATTTCAAATTCCGGGTGATTATGTTAAAAACTTTACACAAGCTTTAGAGCATTTTGAGGGTATTGAAACCATTGGGACGTCTAATGAACTGGATGCTTCTTATGCTGCAGATGCTTATGGTAGAACGAGAGGGTTGTCGGCTGTTTCTTTACAATACGGAGTAAGTACTTTTAGTGCTTTGAATGCAGTTGCAGGGGCCTATGTTGAATCGAGTCCGATGGTAGTAATCAGTGCTACTCCGGGTTCTAACGATCGTCAAATTGGTGATATGTACAATGTTCTGTACCATCACTCAACAGGTAATTTAAAAGCAGATCAAGAAATATACAAGCATGTTACTGTAGCCTCTGAAACTTTGAGTACTTCGGTAGGAGCCGCAAAAAAAATTGATAAACTAATTGTTGCCGCTATTACTCATAAAAAACCCGTGTATATCGCTTGTTATAGTGAAGTATGGGGAGAACCTTGCAAACGACCTTCTAAAAAGAAACTACAACCTAAAGTAAAAAAGAGCAAAGAAGATGCTTTGCAAAATGCAGTCGATCAGGCTTGGAAACAAATTACAGCTGCCAAACAACCGATGATTTTTGCTGGAGTAGAAGTCTTACGTCACGGCTTGTCAGATCTATTACAAAAAATAATTGATGCGAGTGGATTTGTTTACACCACAACCTCTTTGGGGAAAACGGTATTAGATGAAGAAGGAGATAAATTTATCGGTACTTATTCTGATGCTGCATCCATAGAAAATGTTACCAATTATGTAAAAGCATCGGATTGCTTTTTGTCGTTAGGAACACTTATCACAGACGATTATTTATGGTTTGTTAAAAATAAATTTTCGGAAATGGTATTGTCTACCACCACCGAAATGAGGGTTGGCTATTTCAATTATGACAAAGTCAGCATGCAAGATTTTATGGAGGCATTATTAGAGCGTTTTGAAAACAGTGCGGCTTATCCATTACAAAACAAAGCACCCGAACAACCTAAATATCCAGAACCTTGGACGGGATCATCTGACCCTAAATACAATGACAAGCCAGAGGTAATTACCTACAACCGTTTTTTTCAACATACTGTAAAACATATTGAAAACAATAATTTATGGGAGGATATCAACCTAACATTTGGTGTCAGTTCCGCGATGTATGTGGCTACCAATATTTACGGGATGAAACAAAATAGTTTTATCAGTTCTGCAGCATGGCAATGTATTGGTTACGAAACCGGGGCGGCCTTAGGAGCGCAGTTGGGAAGTAAAAAACAATCTTGGACCATCGCAGGAGATGGAGGGTTTATGATGATCTGTCAATCCCTTTCCACCTTAGCAAAATACAAAGTAAACAGTGTGATTTTTGTGATGAGCAATCAAGTATATGCCATAGAACAGGTTTTTGTGGATGTAGATGCTTTTTGTCCAAATGGAACTTTTGACACTTTTGACAACCTTCCAAAATGGGATTATATGGCCTTGGCTACTGCTTATGGAGCCAATGGTTTTAAAGCTGGTACCATTAAAGAATTAGAAAGTGTTTTGCACAAACTAAAAACGGTAAAAACAGACAAGCCAACCTTGGTTGAAATTGTAATACCTGGAAAGGATTTGGCAGGACAAATGAAAAATTTGACACCACAAGTAATGAATTGTAAAAACGAAAAAAAATAAATATGGAACAGAAAACTTATTCGATTTTTGGAGCAGGAGCTGCAGGATTGTACACGGCTTGGAGATTACTACAAGGAAAACCAGCACATGACAAAGACACATCAAAAAACTTAAAAGAAGGTGATACTCTTGAATTGTATGATTGGGGGAAATATGAATTCTCCAAAAAGGAAAATGGAACGCGTGAAGCCGGAGCAAGAGTTTGTACTTGGCATTATAAGGAGGATCCTAAAAATTCCTATTTAGAGTTGGGAGGGATGCGTTATTCTGCTTGGGATTATAAAAAGACAAAAAACAACCCAAACCCAAATGATGCAAACAATCCAGGACATCGATTGGTGACTAAAACCATAAGTGAAATTGGATTGGAAAAATATTCCGTTCCTTTTAATGAAGCTAGTGACCCTTTATTGTCGTTGCGAGCTAAAAGTATGTATACTTCTGAAATCAATGCTAGCAACCCAGCACCATATAATGTAAATAATTATGGAGCGGATGGGGCACCAGATGATGGTTTTACCAAAATTGAAAGTGTAGGAATTAACGTTTCGGATAATGCATTGCCACCGACTAGAAAACAGTGGTGTGATTTTTATGAACATGGAAAAATAGATAAAGATTTAGGAGACGAATCGATATTTAAAAAAGGGCAAAAATTAAAAGATATAGGGTATTGGAATTTGGCCTATGATGTTTTAGGACAAGAAGGTTTTGGCTATCTAGCTGATGGGAATGGATATTCTTCTAATGTGGTAAATAGCAATTCTGCACAGTCATTTGAGGTAAATAATGAGTTTACACCAGGGACGCTGTATAAAACCTTGACCACTGGTTACTCAGGGATTTTCTCTACTCTTTTTCAAAAAATTGTAGCCTTGGCCAATGAAAAAGGAATCAATTTTCAATACCATCCAAATACTAGATTGCGTTCTATCATAGAGAATAAAAAGATCATTCATTTTACAACAGCAAGTAAAAACGATCCTTCAAAAGAATTGGATGCCAAAACCTGTGATGCAGCTTTTTTAGCAATGGGTAGATATGCTATTGATTTAGTAGCACAGGCAACCAGATATAAGAATAAAAATGAAGACGATTTTGATGTGTTAAATGAGGAAAAAGTACAATTGTATTTAGAATCTGTTTTGATGCAGCCTTCCTATAAAATTGGGATGTTTTTTGATACACCTTGGTGGCGTGATGACGTTCCTTCTCCAGCAAAATATCCGGCAAAATTAAACAGTTATTTCTTAACGCAAGAGGGAGTGAAGACTTTGAAAAAAGAGAAGTTCCCTTCAAAATATTTAAAAGCGATTGAGAAAGCTGCTTCCGAAGCTGCCAAAGCCAAACAAAAGGCAGAAAAGGAAGGCAAGGGGTATGACAATTCAGTTACTTCATTGATCGAAGTAAGTTATAATAGTGAAGCAGCGTTTTTAATTGCAGCAGAATCTATTACGGAAGCCATCTTTACTTATAAAGAAAAAGAGCAAATCACAACAATCGCACATTTAGATACTATTGGTCCTAGTGCCACAGACATGCCGATCAGACAAGTGGTGTATTTTGGTGACAATGCGCGTGATAAAAAAGGCAAAAAAATCTACGGAATTTTAGCAAGTTATGACGATATCCAATATACGACCTTTTGGAAGGCCTTAGAAATTGGACCTGAAGGAGAAAGAAAAACTCCAGAATCACAAGATACACAGCCTTTAATAGGTCCTCGTAAAGCCACACCAATCATGGTGAAAATGCTGCGCAAGCAATTGGCAAGTTTGCATTATGGTGATCAAGCCAATTACACAGCAATACCGGAGCCTTTGGAAACCAAATATATGGATTGGTCATTGCCTCCTTTTAATGCAGGATATCATGCCTATTTTTCTCATTATAATATTGGAGATGTACAACAGAAAATAAGAAAACCATCGTCGTTAGTAGAAGGAAAGGATAGCAATATTTTTATTGTTGGATCCACCTATTCCAACGATCAAGCATGGGTAGAGGGGGCATTTTGTACCGCTGAATCTGTATTGAACGACTTTTTCAACATAGAGAAATTAATCGACGATAAGGAGTATCCTTTTATCTGTCCAGAATAAAAAATTGCAACACTAAATACCTAATAATTAAAAAGAAAAAGAAAATGTCAAAAGAACCACAAAAATCATCAGTAAAACCTTACAAACCTTGGAAAGAAGGATTACCTACAGGAAAAAATGATGGCGCTCAATTTGGAATACTATCAAAATTACATGGAACTTGGGTCAATTGGAAAGACGGTCCAACAGGACTGCATACTACACCAATGCCATCACCAGGAACAACTTCAGAAACTATTTTTGGTGTATTCCATTTCAAATCTCAAGAATACAGAGAGCAGTTGAAATTTACTCAAGTAAACGCACCTGTTAGAAACCGTGCGGGTTCTAATGAACAATTCAACGCCGCTGTGAAATATGAAACGGCGATTATTGATAACAATGATGAATTACAACATTTTGAAGATGGAATGTATTTATGGTTGGGAGATAATACGATGCCTTGGAAAGAAGACAGTCCGTATCAAAATCCACCCAACTTATTCAGCCATGCCTCAGATGCTGAGTCGGTAAAAGAAGATGGAGGAGAGCCTGTAATTGGTCCTGGAGAATTAGGACCGCAGTTTGTACCACCTTACCAAATTTCTCGTTCTGGCGTGATTCCTCATGGAACAACGATCCATCTTACAGGAAATCATCAAGAAAATAATAAAGGAGAAGCTCCAAAAATAGCAGAACTGTGGGAACAGCAATATTTGGCAGTATCGCCAACGATGGGAATTGATCCTGCCACAGATTTAATCCCTGGTTCGCTAAAGAAACCAGACTGGACCAAGTTGCCTCGTGAAGCGCAAAACCCAGATGGTGGAATTGGAAATACAGGAGTGAATAGTGGACGTGCTTATTTTGAGAAAATTTTCAATTACGATCAATACGGAGCAAAATTCCCTTACACGGTACAGCCTAATTTAAAATTATCACAAGCAAACGAAGGCTTGAAGTTTAAAAGATACGACTTGATTGAGTTGGATTCTTTCCATGATACAGGCTTGCAAGGTGCAACAATCAATAACCCAATGGTAAATCGTTATTGCAAAGTTACTAGAATGCGTTTTCGTATGTGGTTAGAAGAAATTGAAGATGAAGAATACGGAGGTATCATTGAACAACTTCAATACGAACAAATTGTAGACTTTGAATTCCAATTTGGTTCTACAGGTGGGACTACCCAATGGCCACATATTCAAGTGAATACTTTGCGTAGAGAAAAAGACATCCCTGCAAACAGACGTCTGCCATCCATTCAATTGCCAACAGAAGCGCATCAAGAGAGTAACGAAAATACAGCACCACCGGTTTGTCCAGTGATGGGGCACAAACGTCGTTCTTAATGAATACTTATAATACAAATAGCATACAATAAGAAAAATAGGCTCAGCAACAGATATCTCGTTGTTGGGCCTTTTTTAAAAAAATAATACAACAAAAAAGCGAAAGAAAAAGTGATGACAAAAGAATCAAAACATATAAATAAAACAGATGTACTTGTAGTAGGTGCAGGGGTTTCAGGATTGTATACAGCGTATAGATTGCTAGAACAAGACAGCAAAAGAAAAGTGGTAGTATTGGACCGATTGAATCGTGTTGGAGGTCGACTAGACTCTGACTTGGTGGCAATCAAAGATCCGTACGACAATGAAAAATCTATTGTAAAAGAAGAAGAAGGAGGAATGCGATTTGAAGATTCAATGAAAGAATTGATGTCTTTATTTGCTGCATTGGACCTTTGCAATGATACCGTCTATTTTCCGATGACAACAAATAGGTATTGCGTTAGAGGGCATAGTTTTACAGAAGATGAGTCTAAGGCAAATAACAATGCAATTTGGGGTGAATTATACGACTTAGAACCTGCAGAACAACACCAAAGTCCAGGTGCTATTTTAACAGTGATCTACCAACGTATCTTAAATGAAAATGGCGTAAGACAAGCTCCTGCAAAACCATCACCAGAATTTTGGCAAAAATTTCGTTTGGATTTTAAATGGGAGGGAATTCCTTTAAACGAATGGCAATTAGGAGGTTTGCTAAGAAGAATGGGCTATTCTGAAGAATGTATAACCATGTTGAGTGAGGTGCTTGGGTTTAGAGGGCCTTTTCAAGGATTGCCAAATGCAGGGGAAGCATGGCAAATTTTAGAAGATTTTCCAGCCGATCCGCAATACTTTACTTTAAAAAGAGGATTCAGTTCTTTGATTTGTGCCTTAGAAACCAAAGTAAAAGATTTGGGAGGAATTATTACAACAGGTGTTAATGTGAATAGTATTGAAGGTAAGAAAGGTGTCTATAAAGCACATGTAAGTATAGCCGATCAAGGAAATTCCGCTTTTGTATTTGAACAAGATACCGAAACTGGAACCATAGATGCGAAGCAGATAGTTTTAGCCGTTCCAAGCAAGGCCATGAAAACGTTATTTGCATCCTCTCCAGTTTTAAATAGCAATAAAAACTCCCGAACATTTTGGAAGGATATCAATGCCATCACACCGATGAGTTTATTAAAAATCAATTTGTATTTTGATAGACCTTGGTGGGCAGATGGGTCTACAGGACAGCCTGTAGTAAAAGCAGGCCCTTCGTTTACCAACCTGCCAATTAATTCTATTTATCCTTTTTATACGGTACAAACGGCACCTGGAGAACCCGACAATGGCAAACCTGCTGCTTTGACCATCTATTGTGATTTTACCAATACCATTTTTTGGAGAGGGTTGCAAAATGTAGGACCAAAGTTTGATAGTCCCTTACAAAGAGAACATTCGAAAAGTCCACAAACACTATTTGCAGCTTCAGAAAAAGTGGTGGTGGAAGCTTTGAAACAAATCAAAGACTTGTTTGCCACGCATTATGTGCCAGAACCTGTATTGACAAGTTTCCGCGCTTGGGATGGAGAAAACGATTTTCCACATGCATACCATCAATGGGCATTGAATGCTGATGATAGAGCTGTGATTGCTAGAATGGCAAATCCATTAGACAACGAAGATATTTTTACTTGTAACGAGTCTTGGTCAGATATGCAAGGCTGGGTAAATGGTTCTTTGCGTTCTACAGAAGTTATGTTAAAAAGCAATTATGACATAGATTCCATCACTGTAACCAATGAAGGTTGTGTTCTAGTAAAACCTGGTAATTAAGTTTTACTAAGATTCTAATCAAAAGGCACAAAGGAAATTTTCTTTTGTGCTTTTTTTTATTGATGGGACTTCGAAAAGCTCAGTCTCCGTGAGAGTACCACCGTACCTTGCGCCCGTCGCACAGTATGTACCCTGAGCCTGTCGAAGGGTGTTTGAAACAGTTATGTTGGGAAGGCTCGGACAAGTTGATATATTTTGATAATTTGATTCGAAAAAATAAATGAGTTGTCTTATTTTTGTCTTGTAGAACCCCGGCATAAAATTTTTACGTTTGTTACAAAAAAGGCAGCAATTTTCCGAAGATCCAGCTTTAGATACCGACTATTTTATTTACTGTTTAGAAGCAGTGGAAGAAATAGAAGCAGAGGAACTGACCGAAACACAAAAAAAGATGGAGCAGTTGGCTATGGATTTCGGAGTGGCAAGTATTTACAATACCTGTGATACTATTGAAGGATTGGAAGCCAACCTGAATACCTTAGTGCTAGAAGATCATAACTTTAAAGATTATGAGGTGATTTATTTGGTTATGGATGGGGAGGCCAATTCTATCTGTGTCAATAATTACTATTATAGTTTGCAAGAAATTGCAGAAATTTTTGAGGGACGACTCAAAGGAAAAATAGTGCATTTTTCAAATGCTAAAGTCTTGGATTTAGATGAGGAGGAAGCCCAGTATTTTTTGGATATCACAGGAGCAAAAGCCATTTCGGGTTATGGAAATCATTTCCAGGGAATTACCAGTACATTATTAGATATGGCTTACTTTAATTTGTTTAAAGAAGATGAAAATATGTTGGAGGTAGTGGAGGAACTACACCAAAGACACTATAAAGCCTGTAAACTCTTAGATTTCAGATTGTATTATTGAAGAAAAAACTATTCTGAATAAATTAATTTAGGCAATCTCTTTTCCTTTTTCTGCAACAGCAAACACACCCCATTGGGCAATGGACTGAATTACCGGAACTAAAGTTTTACCAAAATCTGTTAGGGAATACACTACCTTTAAAGGAGGTTTGGAAGTATATACTTTTCTTTTGATGATTCCATCTTCTTCCAAAGTCTTTAATTGCAAACTCAAAGTACGTTCGGTAACCATAGGCATTTTTTTTCTCAATTCATTATATCGTAGGGGAGTTTCAATCAAATGAAATAAAATCACCGTTTTCCATTTCCCTCCAATAACGCCCATAGTCAAACTAGCACAACATGGATATTCTTTCCCTTTAAATGTATACATATATATTCTTCTTTAGTAATTACAAAAGTAAAATACTATATTAAGTTATGCAACTATAATTTTTACAGTAAAAATAAAGTTGTTTAACTCGCTGAAATACAGTAGTATATTTGTTTTTATTTATACTATCAAATTTGACCGTTATTGTGAGAAACAAATACTATTGATACTTTTGTACTATACTAATGATAGTTTAAAACATATAAAAATAAATATCTATGGAAACTCCAAACATGAAGACACAAGAAATCCTAAAAGCATTCAATTTTAGACATGCTACTAAAGAGTTTGATGCTTCAAAAACTTTGACAGAGGATCAAATCAATTTCATTTTAAAAACAGCCAATTTATCTCCGAGTTCTTTTGGTTTTGAACCGTGGCATTTTGTGGTGGTGCAAGATAAAGAACTAAGAGAATTGCTAAAGCCAGTGGCCTGGGGTGCTCCTTTGAAATTGGATACCGCAAGTCATTTTATATTGGGATTGAGCATGAAAGGATCCATGGTAAAACACGATGCACCTTATATCAAGCATATGCTAAAAGATGTAAAACAAATGCCTGAAGATGTGATTGAAATCTATTCTAAGTTTTATAGAGAGTTTCAAGAGCGAGATTTTGACTTAGATACGGATAAAAAATTGTTCGATTGGTCTTCTAAGCAGACTTATATTGCTTTGGGAAATATGATGACATCGGCGGCCTTGATAGGTGTTGACTCTTGTCCTATAGAAGGTTTCCATCAAGAAAAAGCAGAAGCCTTGTTAAGAGAAAAATTTGATATCGATACCGATAAATATGGTCTGTCTTTTATGGCAGCTTTTGGATACCGTAAAGCAGATCCAGAACATGGAAAATCTAGAAGAGTCTTTGAAGACATTGTTACCTGGAAATAATTGTTCAGCATATTTTTACAAAACCTCTTTTCTATTTTAAAAGAGAACCTTGAATACTAGGGGTAAATAGTATCATAATTGAAAACAAATAAAAATGAAACAAGCAAACACACTCGAACAAGCACGTAACCTTAGCGTACCTTCTCGTGAAGCTTCGCTAAAGCGCGACCCATCTGTCTCTCATTTTTGGAACGGCAATCGACAGTTATTGGAAGATGCTTGGGCAGAATGGGAAATAGAAAACAAAGATACATTGCTGGTTCCTGATGAGACCTTGCTTGATCCAAAATTGAGAAAAGCAATTAACGATGCCTGGGAAAATCCTGAGAAAGAGAATGCTGTGGCAGATTTGTGGGAAGAAATTATTCCTGGAGTCTATGTAGCACAGTTTTTTGATTTGGAACGTTTGGCAGAATTTCGTAGTTATTTAGAGGCAGTAGTAAATTCAGAGGTTCCTAGGCGAGCTCCTTATGGAATTCAATTGAACCGATATGGAATTATGTTAGACCAACGCTCGGAAGGGCATTTGGCGGCTCCTAATTTTCAAGCATTTTATAAGCATTTGATGGATCGCTTTATGCGTCCGATTGCACGCTTGTTGCTTGGGACTTATGGTTATGATAGCCAAACCTTTGGTTTTTCTATTCAGTATAACCCTGAAAAAGATAAGGACTTACGAGCACATACCGATGCCTCAGCAGCTACGTTGAATATCAATATCAACTTGCCTGGGGAAGCATTTACAGGTTCAGAAGTCGATTTTTATGATCAAAGCTCAGGAAAAACGACACAAAGTATTTTTGAACCCGGGAAAGGAATAATTCATCGGGGTAGAGTGCCGCATGCCACACATCCTATAACTAGCGGACAACGTAATAATTTGGTCGTTTGGTTGTATGGAGATCAAATGCAAATCCCACGAGGTGCATCTAGTAGTTATGGGAGTGTAAATAATGCTGCAACTACTGTAGATGTTACAGAAAACATCAGCCCACGCCAGCGTTGGAGCATCCCTGACAGTTCGAAAGATACATCGGCACCATTTTAAAAATTAAACTTTAGATATAATCTTTACCAAGCATAGACTTGGAAAATAATAAAAAGCCCATTGCAGTTTTTCTGTGGTGGGCTTTTTTTGTGAAAGCCATTCAATAGTTTGTGTAAACAAATATCATTCATGGATGTGTGATATGTTGTGACTAATATTCCTGAAACTCTGTTTTATTTGAAAATTGTTAATTTACGAAAGTTATCTAATTTATTTTATAAAGATGAGAACTTGGTTGAGGCAATTATATTTAATTCGACATTAGGCTTTCAAATGATTTTAAACACTTTGACATTTGTAAATAAGCTATAATATAATATCTATCGCTATAGACTTTGATAGGCTCAGTCTACGGAATCTATATTAAATACTAGGTATTCGCCTATTTACTAATATTGATGTTTTTGTA
>NZ_JAQWGB010000078.1 GCF_029238425.1 Flavicella sp. | reverse complement strand
GAAGTGAATTATCAAAATGGATATGCTTCTGATAATTTGCCCTTATATCCGTTTGGTTATGGTTTGTCGTATACAAATTATGAATATGCGGATTTTAAAATAAATTCTAAAGCAAAAACGAACGGGAAGCGTTTTATGGTTTCTTTTACAGTTCAAAATACAGGGCAAGTTGATGGGGAGGAGATTGTGCAATTGTATGTTTCACCAAAAAATAAAAATTCTACAATGAAGTCTATTCAATTGAAGGGATTTGAAAGAGTATCTTTAAAGGTGGGTGAAAAGAAAAAAGTCATATTTGCTGTTTCACCGCAACAATTGGTACAGTATAAAAATCAACAATGGATTGTTGAAGAAGGAGTTTATACATTTAAAGTTGGTGCCTCTTCAACAGATATAAAACTTCAAGGAGATGTTAAATTTATAAATGGAGATTTTATTTTAGAAAACGGAAGACAAGTATTCTTTTCACAAGTAAAGTAGAATTCAAAATTTTAAAAAGAACCAGCAATGAGGTAGCGTATATCTTTGTTGCTGGTTTTTTATGAAAAATATTTAGTCAGGTTGAGATTTAATCGAGTTTTTTGTCTTTTTTTAGGCTAAAGATAAGGTGGGTTTTAGGGCACGATAAAAAGAAATAATTTTTCGTAAGTTTAAATCAAGTAGGTGTTTGTTCTATATGTTTTTAAGAGAAATCATTTCCTCTAAGAAAAAAATCATTTGAACGGATTGCTTCCGTATATTGTTGTTACTATTGTGTAAAACAATCAAATACGTCTTCAATGAATTTACAACGCACAACATTAATTATTTCATTTCTTTTAATCGGGTTAGTTCAAAAGGGAATTTCTCAAGAAGTACAACCTAATATTTTATGGATTCTTACTGATGACCAAAGGTATGATTCTGTAAAAACGTTCAATCAAGGAATTGATGGAAGAGAAATGAGTGAACTGGGATATATAGAATCACCAGAAGTGGATAAGTTAGCTGCTATGGGAACAACCTTTGTAAATACGTATTGTCAGGCAACAGGTTGTGCACCATCAAGAGCTGCCATGCACCAAGGCAGGTACCCATTTAGATCTGGAGTTTATGAATTCGAGTATCATAATAACGTTGCAGAACATATGAAACCGTCGCTGCCAGAACAATTAGTGGATTTAGGATATCAAACTTTTCACGTAGGGAAATTAGGGTACCGTTTGAAAGGTTTACGTGAGAATGGAAAGACAAAACCACATAAAGTATATCAGACTGATATCAATTTTAGAGATATAGGAAAACAAGGATTGACCGATTATTGCGCAGGTGGCTGGTGGCCAGAAGTAGAAGGATTGAAATTTGAAAAACCAATTACGGATATAACTTATTTTGTAGGACCAGATGGAGAGTTTGAATATGTATCAAAACAATTGAATGAACGTTCTCAAAAGCACAGAAAGACTGCAAAGAAAGTCACAAAAAAATATGATTTATTAAGACATTACAAAAAGGGTCAAGTTGAATCTATCTATAAGGGAATGATTATTTCTGGAGTAAGCCCGCAACCTGCTGGTAAAACGCGCGATGGGTATTATGCACATTTTTTGAATGAATATTTAGTCAATGAAAATAAACCGTTCCAAGCGGGAGAATTAAAATTTAAAGGAGTAGATCCTTCGAAACCTGTATTTGCTCATATCGGATTTGATTTTCCTCATACTCCTGTGTTGCCTCCTGCTGATTTTAGAGAGCGTTTTCAAAAGCACACATATAATATTCCGGAATTCAGTGAAAAAGAGTTTCAGGATATGGCGAAACAGATGAAAAAACAGATCAGTTATAAATCATCTTATCATTTTTCTAAAAAGGAGAAACAAAAAATGATTCAAGATTATTATGCATTTTGTGCCTATGGAGATCAATTGGTAGGACAAGCTGCCGATGATTTTATTAGATATAGTGAAAAGCACAAACAACCTTGGATGATTATTTATGTATGTGGCGATCATGGATGGAAACTTAACGAACATGGAGGGATCTCAAAATTTACTCCTTGGGAATGGGACAGTCATAATCCAATGATTGTTGTTTCATCAGATAAGAAAAAGTTCCCGGCAGGAAAAGTAGTTAAAGATTTTACGGAGTTTGTTGATATAGCACCTACTGCTTTGCATGCCGCTGGGGCAGATTTACAAGATGACAAGTTTGAATATTTGGATGGTTTAGATTTGGCAGAAGTTGTTTCGGATAAAGCTCCTGTTAGAGATTATATTATTGGAGAAAGTCATGCCGTAACTGGACCTAGAGCTTATATCAGAACAAAAGATTATGTGTTGTCTTTAAAAACTAGACCCTCTAAAAAGGAAGGTGTGAATATGAAATGGGCCCTTTCTGCCTCTTGGGAAGATTTGGATCCAGCTTTGTATAGTTCTAAAGATGACCCTAAGGAATTGCATAATTTGGCTTTTGATAAAAACTATCAAGAGGTTGCTGAAAAAATGAAAAATAAACTCTTAAATATTGTTTTAGGAGACAATCGTGTTGAAATTAACTGGGAGAAATGGGGAACAGGTACAAAGGTGTTCCATAGTGATTTTGCTCCAGGTTTTCATGATTATAAATTAAAGTTATAAAACAATTGCATTAATTTTTTGAAATAATTCTATGAAAAATCTACTGAAAATATTTGTTATACTCTGTTTTGTTCAGTTCGCAAATAGTCAAAACAAACCGAATAAAAAATATGGAGTTTGCTTTGCAATGTATACCGTGCATGAAAATATTTTAAAAATGACGGCACAGTTTTATCCAATTAAAAACTACGATCCGTTTAGAGCTTCTCTTCAAATTGAAAGGAACGGAAAATGGGAAACTGTGCAAGAGTCGGAAATTTTGTATCCAGGTTATACGGCTCATTTCAGGATTGAAGATTGGGATGATAAGGTTGAGCGCGCCTACAGGGTTTTCTATCATAAAAATGCCAATTATCAGGGGATGATTCGAAAGAACCCTATGGATCAGAAAGAAATAGTAATGGCGGCTTTTTCATGCTGGTCTACCTATCAAAAACATGGTGGAGCTGGAGCTAAAGATATTACGGATAACTTAAAAAAGTTGAATCCAGATGTTTTGTTTTTTGCTGGTGACCAAGTGTATGATCATAGCAATCATTATGGGAATTGGTTGAAGTTTGGAGAAGTGTTTGGGGAAATTATTAAAAATACTCCTACTATTACCATTCCTGATGATCATGATATTGGTCAAGGAAATCTTTGGGGTGATGGAGGTAGAAAATCTGACAACAGAGATGGAAATGAAGGAGGGTATTATATGCCTGTTTCTTATATTCAGGAGGTAGAACGTGCTCAAACAAGTCATTTACCAGACCCCTATGATCCTACTCCAATAGAAAGAGGTGTTGGCGTTTATTATACAGACTTAAATTGGGGTGGAGTAAGTTTTGCGATTTTAGAAGATAGAAAGTTCAAATCAGGACCAAAGCGAGTTTTGGATAAAAAACGTTATTCCAATACCTTAGAAATGGATGTGGAAGGTGCCACTCTTTTAGGAAATAGACAATTACAATTTTTGGAGGATTGGACAACGGATTGGGAAAATGCGCAGATGAAGGCTGTTCTGTCTCAAACAATTTTTACAAATTTGGCAACGCATACACCAACCATTGATAAAAAAATGAAGTACAGTGTAGATTCTAATGGATGGCCTCAAACAGGTAGAAATAAAGCGTTGAAAGTAATAAGAAAAAGTTTTTCATGTATGATTGCAGGGGATCAACATCTAGGGTCTGTGGTAAAACATGGTGTAGAAAACTGGAATGATTCGGGGTATTCTTTTGCAGTTCCTGCAGCAGCAAATTTCTGGATGCGTTGGTGGAACCCTGACAAACCAGGTAAAAATAAAGAGTCAAGTGCTCCGAATTATACAGGGGAATATGAAGATGCTTTTCATAACAAAATAACCGTACATGCTGTTGCAAATCCAACGCATAGAGATAATGAGCCTAGGGTGGATTTGCTGGACGGAAGAGCAGCAGGATATGGAATTATCAAATTCAATAAATTAGATAGAAAAGTAACATTTGAATGTTGGAAAAGAAATATTGACATTACGGATCCTAAGAGTAAGCAATACAATGGATGGCCTGTAACATTTGGACAAGCTGATAATTTTCAAATAAAAGATGGGTATCAATTGCCAAAGTTCAAGATTTCTAAAAAGAATCAAGTAGTTACAGTGAAAGATGCTTACACCAAAGAAGTGAAACTATCACTAAGGATTAATGGGACAGAATACCAACCAACTGTAAATCAAAACGGGATTTATGTAGTTGAAATTGGAGAAGGAGATAGCTTGCAAAGATTTTATAATATTGAATCACAAAAAAGAAATAGAGCCAGTATAGTTGTGAAAATTTAATGTGACACAAGGTTAAAAATATTTCGAATGGTTCTTTTGTAGTATACTTTAACTATACTATCTAATTTTTATTCTTGATATAACGACTTGTGCAAGTCCAATTTTACTTGAGGTTTTGAGTGGTTTCCGACTTTAGAAATTTGACTTGGTTAGTTTCTTTATTATAAAAGATATCAAAACATATCCTATAGCTAAAAAAACATTTGACAGATTGATTTTCCTGCAATAGGTGTAATATTGAGAATTAGAATTTAAAATATGTACACGATGTCATTGAAAAGAATTTTTATTTGTTCGCTAGTCCTAACACTTTTTATAGGGAAATTTATGAGTGCTCAAAAGCAAAAGCCAAATGTTCTTTGGGTTTTGACTGATGATCAAAGATATGATGCCATTAGAGCCTTTAATAAAATGCTTCATGGTAGAGAAATGAGTGAGTTGGGTTACGTGGAGTCTCCTAATGTAGATAAGCTTACGAAAATGGGGACAACCTTTATCAATACTTATTGTCAGGCTTCGGGTTGTGCGCCTTCAAGAGCTTCCATGCACTACGGTCGTTATCCATTTAGATCTGGAGTTTATGAATTCGAATACCATAATAATTTGGCGCCTCATATGAGGCCTAGTTTGCCTGAGCAAATGGAGGCTTTAGGATATGAAACTTTGCATATTGGAAAACTGGGTGTTCGTTTAAAAACGAAGAAAAATGGAAGAATGCAGGGGGCGGAAATGTACAAGCAAGACATCAGTTTTAAACAATTAAGAAAAGATGGATTAACGGATTGGGGGAAAGACTGGTTTCATTCACTTGATGGACAGAAGTTGGATAAGCCGATCAAAAGTATGGAGTTTTTTGTAACAGAAGAAGGTCAGTTTTTGTATCGATCTAAAGATTATGAAGCTAGATTTCCAGACAAAAAAGGAGAGGCCAAAAGTATTATGGAGAAATACGATCTGTTTATGGAGTACAATAAAAAGAAAGGACCTATGACTCCATTTTCTCCTGGTATTTTGGCAGGTGTAAGTTCAAGAAAAGCAGGTAAAACAAGAGATGGATATTATTCTTCTATTTTCGGAGATTTTCTAAAAAATGAGGATAAGGAATTTAAGGCAGGTTCAAGAACTTTTGATGGAGTAGCTACAGATAAACCGTTCTTTTGTCATATAGGGTTTGATTTTCCTCATACTCCGGTATTGCCACCAGCAGATTACAGAGAACGCTTCCAGAAACACAAATACAAAGTGCCAGCATTTGACAAGAAGGAATTACAAAGTATGCCGAAACAGTTTCAAAAGCAAGTGAAGTCTTCTTATTCAGATCACTTTACGAAAGAAGAAAAACAAAAAATGATTCAAGACTATTATGCTTTTTGCGCCTATGGTGATGCTTTGATTGGTCAAGCTGTGGATGATTTTGTAGCTTATAGTGAATCAAAAAAACAACCTTGGATGATTGTTTATGTTTGCGGTGATCATGGTTGGAAATTAAATGATCATGGTTCAGTATCAAAATTTACACCGTGGGAGGTAGATAGTCATAACCCTATTGTAGTAGTTTCTTCAGATAAAAAAGCGTTTCCTGCGGGAAAGGTTGTTGAGGAATATGCGGAGTTTGTGGATATTGCTCCTACAATAATGGCAGCGGGTGGAGCTTCTTTAGATGATGAAAAATACGATTACTTGGATGGTTTTAATATGGCTGAAATTGCTTCTGGAAAGGTTGATGGAAGAGATTATGTTGTTGGAGAAAATCATGCGGTAACAGGTCCAAGAGCTTTTATCAGAACAAAGGATTTTATGTTTTCAATTCAATCAAGACCGGATAAAAAAAGAGGTGTAAACATGGAATGGGCAAGAACTGCGGAATATAAAGATCTAGATCCTTGTTTATATCAAACCTCTAAAGATCCTCATGAGTTGCATAATTTGGCATTCAATAAAAAGTATCAAAAGGAAGTTGAAATTTTAAAAAAGAAACTGATTGATGTAGTTTTAGGAGATGGTAGAATTGAAGTTGGTTGGGGTAAAAAAGCAGATGGAACTACTGTTTATAAAAGTGATTTTGCTCCTGGAGCGCATGATCATAAACTAAAAATGAAATAAAATGAGTGGTATTTTATAAATAAAAAAAGGAACAGTTTACTATTCCTTTTTTTTTTATTGTTTTTACTAGTTGCAACTCCTTTGGTTGAGGTTTCCAGAAGGAGAATAAACACGAATCCAATCGATTCTCATTTTTGTGTCATTGCCCGTTTTTGAGTCAGAACTATTCCAAAATCCGTCAAATCCACCATACCTCCAAGCTTGTGAAGCTTGACTTATAATCATGTGCATTTCTCTAGTCAATCCATCTCCACAGGTAGTGTAGTATTCAGGATCAATTCCTTCATAAGCTCTAAGTCCTTGAATGATTTTTACTCTTTTACCATCAATAAAATAAATTAATTTCGAGGGGCTTTCCCATTTCACTCCAAAATAGTGGTAGTTTTCACTCCATACAACTTCGTTATCTCTACTGCAGGAACTATTGTCTTTTTTACGGGACATCCAAGTGTCTTTATGAGGTTGGTAATCCAAACGCACGCCGTTTTCTTGTTTAAAAGTATGGTGACTTAAGTGAATTCTATCTCCAAAATAGGGGAAATCACATTGCGTTCCATTAGCTCTAATTCTTGGTCCATAGGCTTCTAAGTTGTCAATTTCTTCCGTTGTGCCAGGATCATCACTTAACATCCATACTGCATTGGCTAATTGTGAATTGCTAATTTTTACTCTTGCCTCTTGAAATAATGGATAACTGCTTTTGGCTTTGGTAGAAAGCATTCCACACTTTAACCTTCTGCTTGTTCCTGTTCCAGTTTCAACGGCTTTTAGTACTAAGTCTCTGTTACTTCCATTTGTTGTTTCAAAGGTGACTTGATCTCCAGACCATACTGTTGGACTTGGACCTGTATAATTATTTACAAATCCTAGTTTCCATTTGTTAGCAAAATCAGGAGATGATTTACCTCCAGGGTAATTAAACTCATCAGAAAGTTCATCAATCAGTTTCCAGTTACCCATACCATAACTGGATCTATTTACTGCGGATAAGTTATTGTTGACAGGGGTGTCAAAAAGAACTAAATCGGTAAGAGTACAATTGTACATTTTTACTGAAATGTCTTCTTTATTATCAGGTGTTTCAGAATTTTCTATTTCTGAATTGACGATTTCAATGGTTTCTGGTTCTTGGCAACTTGTCAAAATAGCACAAAATAACCCTGTAAAGAATAGGGGCGTTAGTTTTCTCATAATATTGGTTAGTTTAATTAGTTTATGTTGGAATAAAGGTATTTCCTTTCCGTGATATTTTGAGTAAAACTCTGTTTGTGTTGAGTTTATGTATTGTTTTTTTAGTTTGGTGTTTTTTTTGATTATTTTTTTGTCATTACCGGGGCATATAGACCAAAAGTTCCATTTTACCTTGTTTGTGAGTATTTCTTTGATTGGTTGTTTTGAAAATTTGAATAGTTTTTGTCTGTGAATCAGTGAAAAGTGCTTTTAAATTTATTTTACAAATAGTCTATGCTTTTTCTAGTTGATTCTATTTTTTTTAAAACTAGTGTAGTTTTAGAATAGTCTCTTTTTGATAAAAATAAGAATTGAGGAAAAAGCGGGAAAACAGCAAGGAATCCACTATATAGAGTTCTTTGATACTAGACTTCGAATATATTGTACTGTTTAATATGGTCATTAACAGTTGTTTATGTATCTGTTTTTGTTTTGGTTGATTTTTTTAATTAAACATAACAAGCTAATAATTAACCATACATGATATTCTAATTCCTTTAATTGCTATAATATAGCTTGTTGAATATAAGTAAGAGCTTAGTGTCGTAAAGACCATAACCTAGTATTAAGAAAAACAAGTATAGTTAACTAATGAGAAATACAACAACAAAAATTAAGTTGTTTATGTTTACTGTAGTGCTTACTGCAGTTCAAATAAACGCTCAAAAAAAGCCCAATATTATTCTTTTATATGCAGATGATATTAGCGCACGTGAATTACCTATTTATGGAAGTGATACTTGGAGCTTACCTAAAGGAGGTGGTTTAAAAGGAGGAGATACCCAAGATGTAAAATATCGTGCCAAAACACCAAATTTGGATAGAATTGCAAAAGAAGGAATCTATGTAAAAACGGCATGGGCGGCTACCGTTTGTGGACCTAGTAGAGCCATGATGATGACGGGTAGATATGCTCATAAACATAAATGGTGGCATAATAAAGATAAAGGAAAAGCACCGAGTGGAAAAGGTTCATGGGATTTGTTTGACAGTTCTCCTCATACAATTGCCCATGTTGCCAAAGCAGGAGGGTATTCTACTTTTTGGGGAGGGAAAACACAAATGAATATTAGCGGTTTCCCTTTTGATGAAGGATGTTTTACACCTGGAGAAGGTTCTTATAATAAGGCCATTCATACGACTGACTTTAGATTAGAGACGAGAAAAATAAATGGTAATAAAAAAATATACAATGCTGACACCGATAAAGCTTTAACTCAGAAAAGTTATGTGCAGTCCGGCTGGTATTGGAAACCTCATGTGCAATTAATGAATCATCCAGATTCCAATAAAGAATTGGAATGGTGGCCTAACGATAAAAAATCAAAAAAGAAATTTGGCTTGAGTACGTTTGGTCCTGATGTAGAGTTAGAGTATATTTTTGATTTTATGGAGAGAAAAGAAAAATCGAAAGAGCCATTTTTTGTATATCATACAAGTCATTTAGGGCATGATGCTTTTGATTTTCTACATCCAGATTCGGGTAATAAATGGCCAGGTACACCAAAAATATCTTGGGATGGGAAAAAATATACAAGAGTAACTCCAAAAGTTACCGGTGATAATGGTAAGTATAATACCCATGGTACCATCACTGAAGATGGAATTCATAACCATATCAATTATTTAGATTATCAAGTATGGTTGTACATGAACAAATTAAAAGAATTAGGAATTGAAAACAATACCATATTTATTTTCTGTGCTGATAATGGAACTAGCGGTTATGGGAAATCTACTCAAGTCTCTCAGAAAGGGACGCATGTACCGATGATTATTTATGCCCCAGGAATGAACATGACAAAAAAAGGGATGCAAGATGTATTGGTAAATATGTCTGATGTGTTGCCTACCATTGCTGAATTGGGTGGTGTAGAGATCCCTGAGAACTATGAAATTAATGGAGAAAGTCTAATACCATTTTTAACCACAAATAAAAAATCACATAGAGATTGGATTTATGGATATCATAAAGGAACCCAAATTGTGAGAGGTGATTTGTTGATGAAAGATGGTAATAATGTGTGGTATGACGTAAGTATTAATCCTAGTGATTTGATAAGTTTTCCAAAGATTACAGACTGGTCAAAAGTTTCTGAAAAACATAGAGCACAAAGAGATCAATTAAAGGAGGTGATTGTTGATTTTGATTTGCATGAATCAGAACATGATGCTCCTAAGGGAGGTTATGGAAAAGTGGATAAATTAAAAACGAAGTAATAGGATGAAAGGATTGTTTTCATTTTTAATACTATTTGTTCTCACTGGTTTTGGAGAGTTTGAACTTTATACTCAGAAAACTGAAAATACTACTGAGGAATTAAGGATCAGAGGAGGCTTGCCCAATTTTTTCTCAAAATTAAAGTCGGGTAAAAAAGTGAAGATAGCTTACTTAGGTGGGAGTATTACGCATCAAGAAGGTTGGAGGCCAAAAACATTTTCTTGGTTTCAAAAACAATATCCAAAAGCTAGATTTGAGATGATCAATGCGGCTGTGCCAGGAACTGGTGCCGATTTTGCCAATTGTAGATTAAAAGACGATTTATTAAATAAAAATCCTGATTTGGTTTTTGTTGAGTTTCGTGTAAATGGTTCGTCCGGATTTGGGGTGAAAGCTCATGAAGGTATTGTGCGTCAAATATGGGAACACAATCCAAATACAGATATTTGCTTTGTCTACACAGTTGGTAAAAACATGATCTCCAATCTAAGAAATGGTTTGCAGTATGGAGAAGGAAAAAAAATGGAAAAGACAGCTATCCATTATAATATTCCATCTATCGACTTTGGTATGGAAGTGGTGAGACAGTTGGATAATGGCAATTACGCTTTTAATAAAAGCTCTGTTAAAAACGGACAGAAAGTTTTTTGTAGAGATAATGTGCACCCTACTCAAGATGGATATGAGATTTATAAGGAAGTTATTGCTAGGTCTATGATTGCATTAGAAGATCAGGGAAAAATGACAAGACATAAATTATCCAAACCACTTGATGAAAATTATTTTAAAGAAGCTCAATTGCTTTCTGTACATAAGGCAGAATTAAGTAACGGATGGAAGCCGGTAAAGGTGAAAAAAGATCCCGCTTATACTGATGATGAATTTAGGACTTCTAAAATGTTAGGTGCTGCAGTAAAGTGTGATAAGGTAGGGAAGACTATTTCAATTGATTGGACAGGAACCCATATTGCATTTACTGCAATACCTATTGTAGAGGGATTTGAAGTGGAAGTTCAAATTGATGGAGGTAAGCCAAAAAAATATGCCTTTCATCAAAAAGCTCCTAAAAATAAAAATAGACCAGCACCAAAATTTTCTCGTTCTTTTTATTCTCCTGAGCAAAAACCAGGAAATCATACTGCCATATTGAAGGTTGTAAAATTAGCAAAAGGGACTTCTTTTTATTGTGGTCAATTTTGGGTTATAGATACTCATTAAATTATTAAAATGTAAAAACATAGAATTATGTATAAAATAAAATTATCGTTTGTTATTGTATTATTGGGTTTGTATGGAAATGCGCAGCAATCAAAAAGCACAAATAAATTTTTTAAGCAGTTGAAAAATGAAAAAGTAGTTTCGGACCCCACTATTTCTTGGAAACAATTTGGTCCGGGAATGGCTGGTTATAATGAAGAGTTTTGGTGTCATCCTACAGATGTCAATACGATGTTTATGGGGCCAGATATGCATGTGAGCTACGGAAGCTGGGATAATGGGAAATCTTGGCAAACTCTTAAAGATACTGATGGCGATGGAAGAGATATGGAACGTGTTCTAGATATCGCTTTTTCTAAACAGAATCC
>NZ_JAQWGB010000067.1 GCF_029238425.1 Flavicella sp. | reverse complement strand
TCCTGTTGATGCTAGTAATTTTACCTCTGCAGATGGGGTTTTTGAAAATGACACAACTTATTTAGTTGTTCTTAGAAAAACATCAGGTCATGTTTTAGTTGGTATTTATAAAGAAGGAGATGCAGTACCCTCAAGTTATTTTTCAGAGGATGCAAATTGGATATCAAGAACAAATTCAACTACTTCAGTCGATATAGATACTTTTGTTTTTCACTGTACGTCGGGTAATGTATATATAGATGAGTTTATTATGGGAGATACATTTAATGATGTGGTAACTGCATCTGGGGTGCTAGGGCTTTCTTCAAAAGAGTATATACAAGATTTTCAAATGTATCCAAATCCAGCAACAGATATAGTGACAATCAACACATCAAAAATTTCATCAAAAAACCTAACTATCAAAATCTGTGATTTAAGAGGTAAAAATATTTATACGAAAAGAGTTGAGGATAGAAATGATGATGTTGTAAGTCTAGCAGTGTCTTCTTTTTCAAAAGGGGTATATATTGTGCAAATAGAAGGAGAGAATGTTATTCAAACTAGTAAGTTATTAGTAAAATAAAATTGTTTTATAAAAAAACTATTACACAAAATATTTCTTAATAAAAACTAAAAATTTAAAAATGAATTATAAATTTCTATTACTAATATCCATCACTTCAGTCGTGTTATCAAATGGGTATTCTCAAGTGAAAAAAGTAGGTGATTCTATTGATCTTTCCAATTGGAAACTAGTATGGAATGATGAATTTGACTATGATGATGATGAATTAGATGCTAATTGGGTTTCTCAAAATGGTCCGAGTTGGCATATTGCATCTAGTAGGTGGAGAGAAAATGCAGTTGTAAAAGATGATGTTTTAGCTTTAGTGAATAGAAAAGAAGAACGTGGCGGGCAATCTTGGACATCAGGAAATATTTGGACAAAAAAGAAATTCAAATACGGTTATTTTGAATGTCGTTATAAATATGCAGCTGCTAGCGCAACAAATAATTCTTTTTGGTTGATGACTCAAGGTGTAGATCCTAAAGTAGGTAAACGTTTTGAAATAGATATAAATGAAGGACATTTTCCAAATGAAGTCAATACCAATATCCATAACTGGGGAGATGTAGTCGTTGGTGCAGATGGGAAAAAAAAACATGATTCATTTAGTAAAAGTTTTTCTTATGGAATCGAACCTTATTACTCGTTACCACTTGAGATTCCAATTAATACACGTAAACTACGTTTAAAATCAAAGAACAAGAGTCATTTTCATCTTCGTGAATTTAGGGTTTATAATGATACAAATGGAAATTACCCAGATCCACTTTCAAGTACAGCCGATAAAGACGTTCCTGGTTTGATTAATTACGTTAGAAATAAAGATGTGTCAATAACTTCGAGTGGTAATTATAATAATTCTACGAGACCTCAGTATGTTGCTGATGGATCTATAAATTCTAGTTGGATTACCCAAAAGAGTGGTGAAAAATGGATTGAGTTTGAATGGGATGATGAGATTACGGTAGGTTGTATTCAATTTGTGAATGGTTGGAAATCAAAAGGGCATTGGAATGATTTAATGACTGATTATATTGTTCAATACTTTGATGGGGTAAGTTGGGTTGATATTTCTACTATGAATGTAGAAGAAGATACTAATTTTTCAGAAGATTATCATACTTATGGATTAGAGTGGGATGAGAATCAAATTACATTCTTTTTTGATGGAAAAGTAATTAGAACAACTAAAAATGAATTTAGTTTTAGTGAAAGTCCAATTTGGTTGAGTTTGGCAATTATTTCTTGGTCGGGTGATATTACAGAAGAAATAGATGGTACAAGTATGAAAGTAGATTATGTTCGCTATTACAAACCTAGAAAGAATAATATTATTAATTGAAAAAGATGGTAACTGTAAAATTCCTTAATTTTCAGTAGTCATTTGATTTTAAAAGGTTTATTGTTTTCTGTAAGTTGAATAATTGGCTTTTGAAATTCTATGAAAAATAATTCATCTTTTTTAAATTGTTGGGATAAGACAGTTTAGCAAATATTAAAATTAAAAATTATTAAGATCAAAAATTATGAAACAGACATTGCTATTATTCTTTATGATAATTTCTAAATTTTCAAATGCACAACCACCTTACTATGGAACTATTTTTATAGACCCGGACATTATTACTTCTTCAGATCCTTCTTCAATTCAAAGCACTACCTATAGTGGTCAGGGTATGGTTGAAATGTTTGACCGAAGAGTTAATAACTGGGTAACTGTTAATGCATATTTATTTGATGTAATTTGGGATGATGGTCTTACAAGCATAGCTCAAATAAATCCCGAATTTGGCTCAGTTGCAAATGCAACAATTGAAGCTGAAAAGTATGCATTTCTTATAGGTCAACTACCAAAAATACTAAGAGAAAATGTTAATGAAATATGGGTTCATCAAGGTGTTGAGCTCTTTGGTGGTGCAAGTAACGCTATTTTAATTCATACAGGTCAAACTATTAATTATGAGAATAGTGGAATCCTCGAAGAAACATTAGTACATGAGGCAAGCCATACTTCTCTTGATGCTATATATAGTGCTTCAGAAGGTTGGTTAAGTGCTCAAAATGAAGATGATAAATTTATCTCTACTTATGCACTAGATAATCCGACAAGAGAAGATATTGCTGAAAGTTTTTTATCATGGTTGATGGTACGATATCGCCAAAATAATATATCAACATTAGACTTTAACAATATAACTCAAACCATACCAAACAGATTGAACTATTTTGACTTGCAAAATTTCGATTTATCTCCTTTTCAAAGTGCAGTTCTAAGCAGAGATAATGTTGAGTTAGAAAAGATGATAATTTATCCAAATCCAGCATCTGAAATAATAGAAATTAAACTAAATGACTTAAGAGAAGAAGACATAAAAATTTATACTGTTTTAGGTCAAGATTTAACCCATTTTACTTCTTACAATAGTAATAGATTGAATATATCTAAATTACCTAAAGGACATTACATTCTAAAAGTTAAAACTTTTTCTAAAAAAGTATATAAAAATTAGCAGTTTTGGTGCTGAAACTAAAGTATAATCATAAAATAAAGTTCTTGTTAAACTGAAAAATTAGTGTTTGTAATTCGCTGTTTTTTATATGTAATACCGTTATTGTATAAAATGTTATAACAAATCTTAATGATATTTATTGTGAGTACACTCACAAATACATCTTTTTACTTGCTTAAGTAGTAAATGATGAGAATAAAAACACTTATGGTATAATTTGGAAGTTTTAAGTCTATTTTTTTTAGTATAAATATTAATATGCCTTAAAAGAAATAAAGTTTAATTGTAAAACTTAAGTGTTAATAATAAGACAATTTTTTTTCATCCTATTATCAAACTAAAATATAATTAATGAAATATATATATATAATTATTACTTGTTTATCCATGATGGCTTGTGATTTTGAAAAAAAATCTATGGAGCTATTAGGTGAAGAAAACATTCTATTAAAAAATAATTGGAAGTTTAATGTCTTAAAAGGTGATGGTTCAAATTACTTAAATGTGCATAAAGAAATAAGTGATGTAATTATTGATAACAGTAATAAGGAGAAAGTAATAATAAACGGAAAATGGAGTACAAGCGTTGAAAAAAGAGATGGTGTCCAATATTTTGGGGATGATTATTTGGTTTTTCCAAAAGATAAGGATACGACTTCTTTTGTTCGATTTAAACCAGGTATAGAAACTTTAGGGTACCGTGAAGTGTTTGTATACTATCCTTTTGGAATGTATTCTCAGGTATCAGTATGTGTAAAGCATTCGAAAGGAATTGATTATAGAACACTAAATCAAAGAGTGAAAAGTGGAGAGTGGTTGAGTTTAGGTATTTTTAAATTTGATAATATTTCAGATTCATATATAGAAATAAAATCTAATTTAGGCGTTGTAGTTGATGCAGTTATGTTACGTCCAATCATAATTTCAGAAAACGAAGAGCTAGCTAGAAAACAGGTTTATTTGAAAGATTTTAATGATTCAAGCTGGGAGAACATTCAGGTACCTGGACATTGGGGAATGATTAATAAATATAGTAATTATACAGGTAAAGGTTGGTATAGGAATACCTTTAACGTACCTCTTGATTGGAAAAAGGATTCAAAAGAAAAATTCAGTCTTAAATTCGATGGTGTTTATCACATTGCAAGAGTATTCCTTAACGGTGAATACATTGGAATGAATAGAGGAGGTTTTGTCCCTTTTGAGTTTGATGTAACTAAAAAGATTAATTTTAATGAAGAAAATACTTTAGCTATCGAAGTTGATAATAATATTCAGGTGGGAGCTACTTGGAATTGGGGAGGTATTATCAGAGATGTGAATTTAGTTAGAAATAATGATATTCGAATTATTAATCAGTATATACATGCTGAGCCAAATTTAGATTCTGGGGATGCTAGTATTACGTTAAAAATTATATTGGAAAACAAATCCGATAAATCTAGATTAGTAAATATCTCTTCTGAAGTAATTGATTACACAAGTTTATTATCACTTAGTAAACAGGTGGTGATTGAGCCTTATTCTAATAAAGTGGTTAATTTACAAGCAAAATTAGCGTCAAAAAATGTTAAATTATGGCATTTTGATACACCAAATTTATATAAAATAGAAACAAGTATTTATCATGATGATAATCTATTACATAAATTGACTGATCAATTTGGAATTCGAAAAGTTGAGGTCAATAAATCCCAATTATTACTGAATGGTGAGCCTGTTAGGTTGGCTGGATTAAATAGAGTAAGTGATCATCGGTATTGGGGTACTTCAGAACCAATTGATTTAATAATCAAGGATGTTGAATTAATGAAGAATGCTGGTGTCAATTTTACAAGAATAATGCATGGAACACAGAACAAAAAGCTAATTGAAGAGTGTGACAAAAAAGGAATATTAATATTTGAAGAGATAAATGTTAGAGACCTAGAAAATCCTGAATTTACCGCGCCAGATTATCCATTAGTTAAAGAATGGCTACGTAAGATGATTAAACGTGATCATAATCATCCCTCTATAGTCGGTTGGAGTGTTGGAAATGAGTTAAGTAATCATTTCGAGTATACTAAAGATATAATTAGTTATGTGAAAGAAGAATTAGACCCTCATCGTTTAGTTACTTGTGTAAGCAACACTGGTCATTTAAAAAATGTTAATGCAGAGAATGATCCAATTACATTTTGTGATATTATAATGCAAAATTGCTATCATAAAACACCTGAAATGATGATAGAAAAGATCAGTAAACGTTGGCCAAATAAACCTATTTTTTTTTCTGAGTTTGGTATAAAAAAGTTTAATTCTACTTCTTTAGATGAGGATCTTCCAGAGTTAAATGAGTGGTATAATTTTATTAGAGAGAAGAATTCACATGTAATCGGGGCTTCTTTGTGGACATTTAATGATTATCGCAGTGCTTACATTGAAACTAATGCTGAAGAAAATCGTACATGGGGTATTGTAAATACATGGCGACAAAAAAGACGGTTGTATAGTCGTATGCAAAAAGAAAATAGTCCAATTAAAGAATTGGTGATTAATGAACTGGATACAGTTTCAAACTCTGCGATAATAAATATTGTAACAAAACGATTAACTGATTATCCAGCATATAAATTGAGTAAACATAATTTAAGATGGAAGCTTTATAACAAAAATGAAGAAACTATAGAAAAAGGAAGATTGGAATTGCCAACATTATTTCCTGGTGATAAATGGTCGGGAAGTTTACTAGGAAAAATGACATTTGAAAATGTTTCGTTTATAGAGGTTAAGATCTTTTCCCCAGGTGGGTATGTTAGAGCGTCTAACATAATTTATTTAAAAAAACCTAAGTCCCCTAGGATAAAAGAAATAATATCTGGAGATAACAAGGTAAGAGTTCATTTTGATAAAGTATATGACGCTGAAGAGTATTTTGTAAGATGTTTTTATAATAGTGTTAAATTATTTGACTCCAAAAAAACAATTATGGATTACATTGACATAGGAAATTTAGAAAATTATAAAAAATACAAGTTTCAAGTTTTGTCCAGTAATAAAAGTGGAGAAAGTATTCCTTCTGAGGAGATGTCAGCAATTCCTAGTGGTCAAAATTTACCTCCAGTTATTTGGGAGTCATTTATCGATAAAAAGAAACTTGTAATTGGCTATTCTTCCGAAACTAATGACAATTATTATATAGTTAAATATGGTGAAAGTAAAGAAAAATTAGATAAAGTATTTAAATCAAATGTAAAAGGAATGATGACAATTGATTTAGAAAATTTTTCAACTTGTTTTTTTAAAATGAAAGCTGTAAAAGGTGAATTAGAAACGGGATGGTCTGAAGTGATAGATTTAAAATAAATTTATTTTAAATGGAAAAAACAATAATAACTCATCACATGATAAATTGTTTTGGTATCATAATAATTCTGGTGCCCTTAGATTTGGTAAATGGAAATTATATAAGTATAAAATAATCTTAGACTTTTTAATCTTGATGTAGATATAGCTGAGAAAAAAGATTTGGCAAAAATACATCCTGAAATTAAGGAGAAACTATTAACAGATTTTAACGCTTTCAAAAATAAAATGCCTCCTGTTTTAAATCAAGATGCAAGAAATAAACGAGCTAAAAATTAAAATTAAATCATTTTTAACATGAAAAAAAATATATTTTTTATTGGAATTATAGTATTGATAATCTTTGCTTGTTCAAATTATAAGGATAGTAACAGTTATGTCTTTAACTTAGATAAAGTTCCACTTAATGCTAAGTTTATTGATAATGATTGGTATATATGGGGAGGTAGTGTCGTTGAAAAAGATGGTAAATATCATATGTTCTATAGTAGATGGCCAAAAAAATTCCATTTTAATGCTTGGTTAACTTATTCAGAAGTTGCTCATGCGGTCTCGGATTCACCTTTTGGACCTTTTAGACATAAAGACATAGCATTACCATCTCGAGATCCTAAATTATGGGATGGGTATAACACACATAACCCAACTGTTAAAGAGTTTGATGGGAAGTATTATATTTATTATACAGGGAACACAGGAAATCGAAAAGTAAAAGAAAAAAGTTACAATTGGGAGCATAGAAATAATCAAAGAATTGGTGTTGCTGTAGCAAATCATCCGAATGGTCCTTGGAAAAGGTTTGACCAACCGCTTATAGATGTATCGAATGATTCAACCGCACATGATGCATTAATGTTGGCTAATCCTTCAGTGACAAGACATCCTGATGGGAGGTATGTATTAGTTTATAAATGCGTTGGTAAAAAAAGAAAACTACCTAATGGTGGTCCGGTTGTTCATATGGTAGCATTTTCTGACTCTCCAACTGGTCCCTTTACTAAACATCCGGACCCTATCTTTACTGCAAAGGGTAATGAATTTCCTGCTGAAGATCCGTATATATGGACACAGGATGGTAAAATGTTTGCTATAGTAAAAGACTTTAAGGGAACATTTACAAAAAAGGGACAATCGTTAGCTTTATTCGAGTCTAAAAATGGTATAGAATGGGATCTTAGTCAAAATCCATTGGTATCAACTGTAAAAATTGAATGGGAGAATAGAACGCAAAAAGTAAAACATCTTGAAAGACCTCAACTTTTTTTTAAAAATGGTAAGCCATATTCTTTGATGTGTGCTTCAGATACCTTAGATGTTAATGGTGTTTTGCAATCTTTTAATGTACAAATACCTGTGTCCTTTGAAAAAAAATAGAGGCGCTTTTATTAAGATAATTTTAATTTTTTATGAGAATTAATATGTATAAAATGAATATAGAAAATATTAAAAAACTAATTTGTAATCCGTTATTTTTAAGTCTGTATTTCTTTGTGATTATTAATGGATATAGTCAAGTTCCTGCTAATTATGTTTTAATGTATGAAGAGGAGTTTAATAATAATATTTTAAATGAAAATGAATGGTATTACAGAGATCAAGACGAATTAGTTCATGGTGGTTATAATCAAATGGAAAATGTTTCTGTTGAAACTACTGATGGTATAGGGTATTTAAAAATACAATATAATCAATGGGATGTCAATGAAGACGGAGTTGATGATATTGTTGGTGGAGGGATTATGACCAAAAAAGCGTTTGGTTATGGTTACTATGAGGCGAAAATTAAATTTTATGATGATTCTAAAGGGTTTCATCAATCTTTTTGGTCTCTAGGTTTAGGAACATGGCTTAGTTACTCTGATAAATATACTTATAATGAAGATGGAAAGAATGATTTGGTCCCTCGGGTTAATTCAACACTGGAAATTGACGGGATTGAATTAGACTCTGATCATAATACAGCTGGATCAAATTTTCATTGGCATCGACCTGTACTAGATACTCCTATTGGTAGCCATGGTAGCTATGACTTTAGTTATTTAGATACGTCTTCGTGGATTGTAGTATCTTACGAATGGAAACCTGGTACTATTATTTATTATATTAATGGTATTGAACGTCATCGTTTTAATTATAACGATGACCGTTATGCTCCACAAGAAGTATGGTTAACAGGTTTAGCTAATAATACTAGTTATTTTGGAGGTGGTGGTATTCCTTTACCTGGAGCGAATATGAAAGTTGATTATTTTAGGTACTATAATAGACCTGTAAATACAAATTTAATAGGTAATAATAGCTTTGAATTGAATAATGCTAATAGTAGATTCCCTTATAATTGGGTTGAAGATGATGGTGTTTATGACAATTCTTATTTTGATCCTAGTAAAGTTGTTTATGATGAAACTGCATATCAAGGTAATGGATATCTTATGCATGAAAGTCAAACCTCTTCAAACGGTATAACAACAAAGAGTATTTTAGAAGGGATTCCCAATGGAAAATACAAATTAAGTGCTTGGGTTCAAAGTTCAGGAGGGTTACAAACTGCTAAAATGGATGTTTTTTCCCCTGGAGGTATTGGAATGAGTATTGAGATTCCAAATACTAATGTGTGGACACAAATTATAATTGATGATATTCTAATTGTTTCAAACAAAGCTGAAATACACTTTACTTCGAATGGTAGCAATGGACAATGGGTAAAGATTGATAATGTGAGTTTTGTTGAATCAGCTGCTCTTAATACTCAAGATTTTGATAGGGTCATTAATAGTTTTAAGCTTTATCCTAATCCTGTAAAAGATGTTTTAAATTTTGAAATTTCTCTAAACAATAAAGAAAAAATAGATGTTTCCATATTTAGTATTGAAGGAAATTGTGTTTTAAAAAAAATGATAAATGGGGATTTAGGTGTTAATTTGTTAGGCATTAATACGGACAATTTTTCTCCTGGAGTATATATTATAAGAATAAAATTCAAATCAGAATCAATATCCCGTAAAATAATAATCAAACCCTAATAAGTGTAATAATTTATATATTATTAGGTTTTAGATATTTGGTATTAATTGTTTTCTGAAACTAATTGTTCAAAAAAGGTAAAAATGTAAGCTAGTTGTGTAGTTAGTTACATTGATAAATAATTTAAATATACTAGGTGTCAACTTACTGTTGAATTTTGTAAAATATAACTTAAATAATATTCAATGAATAAAATACTGACAATTTCACTATTCGCAAGCATCCCCCTTCCCGCCGGTGGCATCGGCTTTTTATACTTTTAGCAAAATAGCATTTAAAAAAACACACCAAACAAAAATGATAATCCGGCTTTCTAAAAGGCATACTAGTTTGTTTGGCTTTGATTTTTTTAAAATGAAGTGAAAGCTCTAAAACCATAAAAAGCATGGTATTTTCTTTTTTGAAAAAAATAAAAAACAAAAAAATATTCTCTCAATAATATGATAGAACACAGGAAGTAATCACCACATTTTTTTACAATGTAAAATATAATAAAATCACCTAAATAGTGTCGTTTACAATTGTTTTTCATCCATAAACGATACCTTTTGTATTAATATAACCAGTTGAAGTAGCTGTAAAGTACAGAACTTCATGAAAATAACTCTTTAATTTGAATTTTAACTGCCCACTTTATTATGAAAAATAACCACCTCTTTTTAGTAATTTTAGCAATATTTATATCTTTTTATTATTTAAACAAAATCGATATAGATAACTTAGATAATAATTACCCAATCACTAATCATGATCATGAGGAAGAAAATCCTGATAAGGATGCAGAATGGACTCCCGAACAAGCAAGTAGACATCAAAGAATTTTAGAGAAACTATCTGTAAAATCCAAAAACTTCAAAAAAGCTCAAAAACTCAATAGAGATAACTCTAACTATACTTATGCCAATGGAACTTTAAATGGGGATTGGATTCATAGAGGTCCGAAAAATATGCCAGGAGCATTTAAATTTGCTGAAATGCTAGATAATACAGATGTTATTTATGGTGTTACGCACAATCATTATGCAGGAGAATACAATTCTAAATCCTATATTTTTAAAGGAACTGTATATAATCCCACGACAGGAACTGGAGGTGATGATTTTGTGTTATTGACAGCAAACTGGCCTAATCGATATAAGAACCTTCATGCTCTTGATGTCAATGGAACAATTCGTTTGGTTGCTCACATAGAAAATGGTCCTTTATACTATTCAGATGATGATGGAAGCACATGGACACTCTCTTCTGGCTTGCCTTCCTCAAATACTAGTACAATAATGAATAGACAAGATAGTAACAGTCTTTATGCTACAGACGGAATAGCTGTTTATAAGTCTATTGATTATGGTGTTAGTTTTACAGAAATTCAAAACTTCGGGAGTTCGGAAAATTCTTCGTTGTACACACCTAGACACACCAACCAACCTAATGCTAATGTAGTTTATTTAGCTAGAAATGGATCTTTTTATACGTTTAATGGTACAACATTCACTTTAACTGGAACATATAGTACAACGCATGGCAATAAAGCCTTTAGTATTGGAGGAGATTCAAGAAAACTATACGTAACCGAAAATAGTAAATATTGGGTGTCTAGTGATCAAGGAAATAGTTGGACTGAAAAATTTCCACACGGAAATTATTACGGAAAGATAGATGGTAAAATGTCTGCAGGAAGATTCCTGGCTGTTAATCCAGAAAATGAAGAAATCGTTTTAGGAGGCTATGCCATTCCAATTGTTTCAATTGATGGTCTTGATAATGTAATAACTGATCATTCTGGTTGGTGGGGTTATCAAAACGGAACAAGTTTGTCCGCAGATGATTATTATAATAGAATTCGCTTTAATTATCATCCAGACTTCCAATCTTCTCATTTTTTTTATAACAGTAGCGGAAATCTTTTATCAGTTAGATGCTCAGATGGAGGACTATTTGTATCTTATAAAGAATGGTTTGATTTCCCTAATCAAGGTGATGGTCCCGATAATTCTGGAAATGCAAATGCACATTATATTAATATCAATGTCCTTAATACTATAAATCCTTTAATTTATAGAGGGAATTTGTTCACAGGAATTAATAATCCTAATCACATTATATACAGTACACAAGACCAGGGTTCAGGATCTGTTATCCTAGAAACAGAAGGAGATGGTTTACTTGACTTTTATCAGAGTATAGGTGGTGATGGCCCGCCTTTAGATAGTTATGATGGAGAATCTGTTTGGAGATGGCAAAGACAAGGTTCTATTGTGTATGCTCCTGTCTCTATGTATGATGGAAGTACATTAAGAACAGCTGCTCAGATAAAAAACAAATCAAATTCTAGCCCTACTGTTAATTTTACTCAATCTACAAATATGGGATGGGTACAAACAGTAATAGACCACAATCAACCAGATAAAAATGTTTGGATCTTATCTAAAAACTTAAACAGAGCTTCATGGGATGGAACTTCTATAACTGGACATACCATTAATGTTGGTACAAATCAAGTAGCTGCTCTCGCTCAAGGTTGGTCAAATCCAGATAAATTATTTATGCTGCAAGATGGTAAAATATTCATATCTAATGATAGAGGAGATAATTTTGGGACTGGAATATCTACTCCTTTTAGCATGGTTTCAAATTATGGTGGAATGGGCGATATTGGAAGTGGAGTTGTTTTGCCAAATGATGATGATTGGGTTTTGTTTTGTGGTCCAAGTACTAATAATGTTGGGTCTATATTATCTAAAGATGGAGGAACTTCTTGGGTAGATGTAACAGGGGATTTTCCTGCGGATAGTGACGCCCAGACTGGAGGAATGATTGTTACTCCTGACAGTAAGTTTGTTTTTTCAGGAACGGATATTGGCCCTTATGTATTTGATGTAGCAGCAGAAACATGGTATTCAATAGCAGACGGAATTGGTTTCTTTAACGCCATGGATGTTGATTACATTTCTTCTATAAATACTGTTCGTTTTGGATCTTGGGGTTCAGGTATATTAGACTTTAAAATAGAAGATACCCACCTTTCTACAAGCCCAGATGTTATTGATGATACTATGATAACAATCTTTCCAAACCCAGCGGAAGATTACTTATATATTAAATCTAATATTCCTGGTGTTCAAAATGTAAAAATAACTCTTTTTAATATAAATGGAAAAGAAGTATATAACAATGAAAACACTTTAACCCAAAGTACAAAACATGGAATAAACATATCTAATTTATCTCCTGGGGTGTATACTGCAAAAATTGTTCTTAACAGGAATCATATAATTACAAAGAAAATACTTAAAAAATAAACTTCTTTTAGTTGTTTTTTTTAAAATTGAAGGAATAACTATTGACAACAAAGTGTATAATTTATTAAGTCATTGGCTTGTGATTATTTACCAACTTGTTTATAGAATCACTCGTAACAATCATATACAAACACGTTGAGTATTAAGTTAAACTGGAGAAAACAGAAAAGAGATTCTAAATAATTAGGATCTCTTTTCTTTGTTTAGTTTTTAAATTTCTTCACTATGTATTTCATCAAGCAAGAAACTACAAAACTAACTACAACACCAATAATTGCCGTCACAACCGTAAAGGCAATATCATGAAGGCTAATATTGAATACTGCAGCGAATATGATACCTCCTAAGATTTCAGATTTTAAGTGAAGATTTTCCATTTTTTTTAGATTTTATTTGACACAACTTCTTGGCTAACTACCGTAGTTATAGTTTCTGAAATTGCTAAATAAATAGCCGCACTAATAATGGCAGCACTTGCAGTCGCCAATGCAATTCCTATATTTCTCAATCTTCTAAAAATCGTGGTGTAGTACTGGAAATCCTTTCTTGTAGTTTCATAATAAATATATTTTTAGTTTTTTTATTGTCCTAGCATTAGCAGTCGAGCGTCGATACTTTGAAGTTGTTGTAAAAACAAAATCTGTTTGAACGAAGTGAGTTATTTTGTTTTAGACTTCAAGAAGTAATCAGACCGTCGAAAATGCGAGACTTGATCTTTTGTTATAAGCCTGTGCTGAACTCGTTTCAGTATTTTGTATCAAGACAAAATGAAAAGAACAACATAAAGAGTTAAAAATACCAGCACATTACAGCTTGCTCTATTCGTACCTCATTCCACAACTCCAAAGAGATTTCATTCTCCGTCTTTATTTTTAGGTCGCTGAGCCTGTCGAAGTGCAGAACCTCCAAACAAATCAATAAGTCCTGCTTTATTCACTTCATGATTTACCATTTTTGCAGCTAATCTCAAAGCATTTAATAAACTCGATAATTCACCACTTGAGTATGGGAATGAAGACTGGTTTTCTATAATAAATTCACCTAAAGTTGAAGTATTATGTTATTCATTTTAATAAGTATTAAGTTGGATTGACTATTGTTTGAATAGTCTAAGGAAAAAAGGTTCTATATTAAATTCACATTAATAAAAAATAATTTATCAATGTGAATTTTATGAGACGGGAAAATAATTAACCCATTTATTTCTTGAAATATTTCTTCATTAACAATGCTGCTCCAAGAGCACTTTCATTTTTACAATCGGAAATTTTTATTGTAATATTTTCTTTAAGCAATGTTAGGAAGTTAATAAACATTTCATTTTTATTAAACCCTCCAGAAATGAATACATTTGAAAAAGTAGCATTTTCATCAGAAATCAAATCTAAACCAGCAACGACCTTTTTTGAAATTTCATAAACTAATTGATAATATGCAGTTTCATAAGAAAGGAATTTTTGTAAATATTCATTATGTGCTTCAAAATCTGTATCAATGCCTTCTGAAAGAAAAACTTGAGCATTTTGATCTATCATCTCTAAGCATAAAGTCTTATTTAACTCTAAATCTAGATGTCTGTCAATACTAACGTTAAAATAATCACTTAGACTCTTTAAGTATACCTCATGAATTCTACCTAAAAACTGCATAGAAGATTTCACTTGTTGTTTTTCAGGAGTCATAAAACATAAACAATTATGTTTTAGTTGATGCTGTGTTAATGTTTCTTTGCTAAAAGGGTTCATCGCAATAATCCAAGTTCCAGTAGAAAGCAACACAAAATCTTTGTTTTTTTCTTGTTCTAGAATTGGTATTATAGAAGATGAGCTGTCGTGAAGACCAGTTCCAATGGCTATCTCTTCTCCGTTTACGTCAACAATTGTTGCCTCATTCCCTTTGCATGGTTCAGGTAAATTAATATTCTCTTCACTCAACCATTTATGGTATTGCATTGTATCAAAATCCCAGGTAGCTGTATGTGCTCCTACAGAAGTAAAATCTGCAGTTATTTTATTTGAAAACAAATAACTTAAGTACTGCGGGTAATGAAGTATGGAAGCAACTTGTTTCCATAATTTAGGCTTACTCTTTTTGATAGAGAGCATCTGTAATCCTGTATTTAACATCCCGTAAGCTGGAGAAGCCGTTTTTCTAGAAAACTCATCTACTCCTTCGTTTGAATTATAGAGACCATCGAATTCCTTTAAATCTAATGGTTTCAAGTAATTGTACAAAGGCATTATTCTTTCTCCTTCTTTATTCAAATAGACTAAAGAGGCCCCATGAGTAGAAAAATTGATTGCTTTAATTCTAAACTTACCTATAGTTTGAATCTCTTCAATTTGATTTTTTATCCAGTTCTCAATAGAATTTATATCATCACATGGAAATCCATCTTCATCTGTTATTTCTTTAAACTGAATAGAGTTTTGAGAAACCACATTAAAACCTTCATCAAATAAAAATATTTTTTTATTCGTTTTTCCTATATCTATAACTGCGATTACATTTATCATAGTTTTGTATTGGTTTTTCATTGAGAGACACTTCTTTTAACTAATGCTAGTTAAAAGAAGTATATACTCAATATTAAAAAATGATAGTAATTAATTTGCTAGGTCAAAATTTAACCAAGCACAATTATTTTTATTCTTTGAAACCGTATAACGGTCCGTAAGTTTTACAAGCTCTATAATCAGCTCCTTCAAGGCTTTCACCAAAAGCAGACCAAGCACTAGGTCTAAATACATCTTCCTCGGCAACATTATGCATGTTTACTGGAATACGTAATTGAGCAGCTAAAGAAATTAAATCTGCACCAATATGACCATGAGAAATAGCACCGTGATTAGCACCCCATTTCGCCATTACTGTATATGTGTCTTTAAAGCATCCTGATCCTGTAAGTCTTGGAACAAACCAAGTTGTTGGCCAAGTTGGATTCGTTCTCTCATCTAATACTGTATGAATATCTTCAGGTAATTCTACACTCCACCCTTCAACAATTTGAAGTACTGGGCCGATACCTTTAACTAAATTTAAGCGACACATTGTAAGTGGCATAGTTCCTTTAGTTTTAAACTGAGAAGAGAAACCTCCTCCTCTAAAGTATTCGCCTATGGCAGCTGGCCATTTTGTGTTGTCTAAACATTTTTGAGCTTCTTCTTCAGATATATCCCAGAAAGGTTTCATTGTTGGATTACCATCTGCATCAGATTGTTGAGCTGTTGCATCTAAACTAGTAGAACCAGAATTGATCAAATGAATGATTCCATTTTCTGCAATTCCTGATAATTTTTTACCTGTTACTCTTTCAACAGAATCTGGACTCCAATATGTACGTACATCTGAGAACAACTGTGCTTTACCAGTTAATAAATGTCCGAACAACATAGAAATTGCATTCAAACAATCGTTTTCTGTTGCAAACATGTATGCCTGACGAATTCCATTCCAGTCAAATGATGAGTTTAAGATAGATTCAGTATAATCTGCATTTGGTTGGTAGTCTGTCCATTGACGTTGTCCTTGGAAACCTCCCATAATTGCATTTCTACCTTTTGCCTCTTCACCGAATCCCATTTCTTTTAGCTTAGGGTTTCCGATCATTAAATCTCTACAGATCAAAGTCATTTTCACAACTTTTTCCCATTCTGCTTCTTTTACTTCAGCAGATTTTTGAGCCTCAGGACTGTTATAGTCTTTCCCTTCGATACAGTTTTCTTTCGTCCAAGCTAATGCTTTTACATATTCTTCTTTATCGTAAATTCCTTCATCGATACGTCTTAATATTTCAACAGACTCTACAAATTCAGCTCTTACACCTAAAAAGTCTTGTAAAAAGTTTACATCAACCATAGAACCTGCGATTCCCATTGAGCTATATCCGATAGAAAGGTAAGATTTACCATTCATTTGAGCTACAGCTAATGCCGATTTTGTAAAACGTAATAATTTTTCTTCAACATCTGCAGGTATAGATAAATCTCCCGCATCTTGAACTTCTTTACCATAGATACCAAATGCTGGCAATCCTTTTTGAGAATATCCTGCAAGCGCAGCAGCTAAATATACAGCTCCTGGTCGCTCAGTTCCATTGAATCCCCAAACTGCTTTAGGAATTGTTGGATCTGTATCCATAACTTCAGTACCGTAACACCAACATGGAGTAACTGTTAAAGAAACTTCAACACCTTCTCTTTTGAATTTATCAGCACAAGCAGCAGCATCTGCTACTCCTCCAATAGTTGTATCAGCAATAACACATTCCACTTTTTCTCCACTAGGGAAGCGTAAAGTTTCTTCAATTAATTTTGCTGCGGCTTTCGCCATATCCATACATTGCTCTTCCAATGATTCTCTTACTCCAGCTTCACGACCATCGATCACTGGGCGAATTCCTACTTTCGGTAATCTACCTATAAGTCTATTCATGATGATTTATTTTTTTTGGTTTATGTAAATTGCTCTAGCTCTACCAATTGTTCGTTAGACAAACCAGCTGGTTTAAAACCTGCTGCCCAACACATCATTAGTAACTTGGCACCTTTATTTGCTACATCTAAGAAATCCCATGCTTTTTCAACATCAGGAGCCGTTGCAGTTGCACCGTGCTTTTCCCATAATGATACGTTTCTGGTCTTGAAAGCTTCAATAGTTACTTTTGCTAAATCAGCAGTACTAGATAAAGCGTATGGAGTACAGTGAATTCCTTTAGGTACAAATACTTTTACCTCAGGACACATCATCCAAATTTGTCTATTTAATTCTTCTTCGTTATCAAACAATTCGTGATGACTCATGCAAATCAATTCTAGTGGATGTGTATGAACGACCGCTAAATTCTCTGGATGATGAATTGAATTAAATAAATGAATACTAGCATGTGAAATTAACTCACAAGTAGGTCCAAAGTTTTCACGCTTTCCACCCCATACAATTGAGTACGCAGTAGCAGCTTCGTTTATGTAAAGAATACAAGAAACTCCTTCTAAGTTATCTACTAAATCTCTTAAATAGCATCCTGTACCTGTTATGTATATAATAAACCCACCTGCTTCTTTTGGAAAGTCAAAAGGAATCTCTTCACCAATACCTTCAACATCTTCTTTTTTGAAAAACGATGTTAAATTCATTGAAATGTTACCTGCATTTCTTTCGGCCCATTCTCTTTGCCATAAGTATCCAGCTACTTTAGATACTTTTTCTAATTCTGTTTGTACCTCTAATGGAAGTTTTAAAGTTTTCATATATCTTGTATAAAATTGATAGTACAAATTTACACTCGTTTTGTGTATTTATAAATATTTAAAATTTGTATTTTTGTATCTAATTTAAACATCCTTGAAAAATGAAATTTGTAAAAGACATTGAACTAGGAGATCCTTCTTCAAATAAACAGAACTTTGTAGATATAAAATTAAAGTTACTTTGTTGTAGATATTGGTTGATAGATATATGGGATTGTCATGATATGGTTTTTCCATTTTGGAGGATATACTGGAATAGAAATGAAGGGGGGCAGTTGATTCATCAAGATAATGTTTTTGATATGGATCCTAATTGCATATATATAATTCCACCTTTTACCTCTTTTTCTTCCCGCTTCAAAAAAAATCACATTTATAGTAAAGGTATACATGTATCAGGTAAACATCTTACAGGAAACTTAAATGAAGATGAGGTTGAATCCCAACTAATTCATTTTTTTACCCACTTTAAACTAGGAGTCCCTTTCGATAATGTGTATCCAGGAATTCTAAAGGTTGAATTAACAGAATATTTAAAAGAAAGGTTGATATATCTCACAGGGATACTAAAAATAGAAAACAAAGATTTTAAATTGACCTTTAACTTAAAGCTTCAAGCTTTCATTAAAGAAGCATTGACAAATATTGGTCCTGAATTATGGAAAGCTATAAATATCGACGAAAGAGTTTTAAAAGTAATTCGATTTATAGAAGCGAATATAAATGAAAAACTTAGCAATACAGATCTTGCAGATATTATCAACATGGCTCCAAATTCATTTGCTAGGTTGTTTAAAGAGGAGATGAATACTACTTTACATAACTTCATTCAAATGAGAAAAATTGCAAAATCATGTGAGTTATTCGAGCATACAAATAAAACTATTGAAGAAGTTGCTGAAGATTTAGGGTTCTCTGATAGATATCATTTTTCTAGAGTATTTAAATCAGTAACTGGCCTTACCCCTGCCTATTACAAGTCAGGAAGATATACATAAATCAACTTTAAAACACAGGATGTTTAAATTGTATATAAAATACAATCTTAGGGTTGAAAGTATTCTTTCGATAAACTAAGATAGTATTCTTTGAGACATCCTGTTTTCTTACATTGTTAACCTCTTTGGCGCTTGCGAAATCCCTTTATATATTAGGGTTTTAAAACTCATGTGTTTGCTGGCTGATTGGGTTGGTTTAGTGTTTACATAGATGTGTCTTCCAAATTCAAAAGAAAATTGTACAAGTTAATATGTATAGAGCGTTGATGTAAAAGAATAAATGTTTATATTGTACATGTCATTGATTGATATGGATAAAAATATAAGCCTAGTTATCTCTTAATTTTGTCATGCAATGTTACACTAAGAGAAGTTGTTTTTAAAATAATTTTTTTTCTTTTATTACCGGGTATCATAGAAGCCTATTCAATAGTAATTCATTAATCACAAATAACAACAAGACTTATCATGAAAGAATTCAATCAATATATAAACGGAAGGTTTGTAAAATCTACTTCTACTGAAGTAACAAAAGTAATTAACCCTTGTACTGAAGAAGTTTTATCATTAATACCAAAAGGATCTGTCGTTGATGCAAATAATGCGTTAGATGCAGCTCAAGCTTCACAGAAAGGTTGGAGATCTCTTCCTGCAATTGAAAGAGCTAACTATTTAAACAAGATGGCAAGTATAATTCGTGAGAATAGAGTTTTTCTTGCTGAAACATTAGCTGATGAACAAGCTAAAGTAATTGGATTAGCTCAAGTTGAAATTGATGTTACTGCTGATTATTTTGATTATAACGCTGGATGGGCAAGAAGAATTGAAGGAGAAATTATTCAAAGCGATCGTCAAAAAGAACATATCTTTTTACACAAATCACCGATTGGTGTTGCTGTAGGTATATTACCTTGGAATTTCCCGTTTTTTGTAATGGCACGTAAAGTAGCTCCTTCTTTAGTTACTGGAAATACATGTGTTATTAAGCCAAGTTGTGTTGCACCTAATACAGTAATGGAATTTGTTAAATTAATTGAAAATATAGAATTACCTGCAGGAGTTTTGAACTTTGTCTTAGGTTCTGGTCCCGTAGTTGGAAATGCACTTACTAAAAGTCCAATTACAGGTATTGTAAGTTTGACAGGAAGTGTTTTCGCTGGGCAAAAAATTATGGAAGCTGCTTCTCAAAATATTACAAAGGTTTCTTTGGAATTAGGAGGAAAAGCACCTGCTATTGTTTGTGCTGATGCTAATTTAGATTTAGCTGTTAATGCAATTGTATCATCTAAAGTAATCTTTAGTGGACAAGTTTGTAACTGCGCTGAACGTGTGTATGTTGAAGAGTCTATTCATGATGAATTTATGGAGAGAGTTGCTAAGAAAATGTCTGAAGTTAAAGTTGAAGACGCTTTTTCTGGTAATAATCCAGATATGAGTAGTATGGTTTCTAAAGACCAAATGGAAAAAGTTGCTGAAATGGTTGAATTTGCTAAAAAAGAGGGTGCCGAAGTTGTTGTTGGTGGAACTCGTTCTAGCCAGTTTGATAAAGGATTCTTTTATCAGCCAACATTATTGACAAATGTAAAACAAAACATGCAAATTATTCAGGAAGAGGTTTTTGGACCAGTTTTACCTGTAATGAAGTTTAATACATTAGATGAAGCAATTGCTTTAGCTAATGATTCAGAGTTTGGATTGACATCTTCTATCTTCTCTGAGAACTTTAATAAAGTAATGCATGCTTCTCAAGAATTAGACTTTGGAGAAACATATATCAATAGAGAGCATTTTGAAGCAATTCAAGGTTTCCATGCGGGATGGAAAAAATCTGGATTAGGTGGTGCTGATGGTAAACATGGTATGCAAGAATATTTGCAAACTAAAGTAGTATACGCGCAGTATAAATAGAATTTTTCTAGAATAAACATATGGCACTGTTGGTTTTAGATTTCATAATCTAAATTCAACAGTGCTTTTTTTATATCAAACAGTTTCAAACCAATAACAAACTTGACTATGTCAAACACTCAAAAAATTCCTGTAGTATCCAAAGAGGTACTTTTACCATTTATTATCATAACATCTTTATTTGCACTTTGGGGATTTGCAAATGATATTACAAACCCAATGGTTGCCGCTTTTGGTGCCGTAATGGAGATCTCTACTGCAAAAGCAGCTTTGGTGCAGCTTGCTTTTTATGGGGGCTATGCCACCATGGCAATTCCTGCCGCTTTATTTGTAAGAAAATACAGTTATAAGCAAGGGATTTTATTAGGATTGACATTATATTCTATTGGAGCATTATTATTCTACCCTGCAGCAGAATTCGAAATTTTCGGGTTCTTTTTAGGGTCTTTGTACATTTTAACTTTTGGGTTAGCCTTTTTAGAAACTACGGCAAATCCATTTATTCTTTCGATGGGAGATCCACGTACTGCTACTCAAAGATTAAATTTAGCACAAGCTTTTAATCCAATTGGTTCTCTTTTTGGAATGTTCGTAGCATCAAAGTTTATTCTTGTAGCCTTAGATTCTGATGTAAGAGATGAAGCAGGTGAAATTATTTTTGGGACACTTGATGAAGCTCAAAAAGCTGTTATTAGAACTCATGATCTTGGAATTATTAGAAATCCTTATGTAATACTTGGTTTTGTCGTTATTGCAATGTTGGTACTTATCGCATTTACAAAAATGCCTAAAAGAGCCGATAACGTTAGTTATTCAAGTGCAGCAGATTCTTTTAAGAGATTGTTTGCTAATGGAAAATATAAAGAAGGTGTTTTGGCTCAAATGTTTTATGTAGCTGCACAGATAATGTGTTGGACTTTTATTATTCAATATGCTGGTAACCTTGGTATTTCTAAAGCAACTGCTCAAAATTATAATATCGTTGCAATGGGTATATTTTTATCTAGCCGTTTTGTTAGTACAATTTTAATGAAATATGTAAATGCCAAAAAATTATTAATGTTTTTTGCATTGGGGGCTATGGTAACTATTGCTGGTGTAATTTTAATAGAAGGAGTTTTAGGTCTTTATTTATTAGTTGCAACTTCAGCATTTATGTCTTTAATGTTCCCAACAATTTATGGAATTGCATTAAATGGTTTAAGTGAAGAAGATTCTGCTTTAGGAGCTGCAGGACTAGTTATGGCAATTGTAGGAGGTGCACTAATGCCTATCTTACAAGGTTTACTTATAGATATGGATCATATAGGACCATTTACCGGAGTTAATTTTTCTTTTATTCTTCCTTTTATTTGTTTTTGTTTTATTGCATTGTATGGATATAGAACCTTGAAGGTTTACAAATAAGAAATCCTACCCTTGAAATTTTAAAACCTTCACATATACCTAAGATTAATCGACTCAAATATTATTTTAAAAAGAACATTAATATATTATGACTTCAGAAAAACTATTAATTGAACTACTAGAAGAATCAGCATTGTTAAATATAAGGGAAAAGGTTATTTCTTTAGCCAAGTCTTATACGGAAAATCAACCTAAACTATCAAGATTAGAGGCGTATGAAGTTGCCTTTACGAAACTTCAATAGTACATTCTATTTAAGAATAGGGTATGTTTTTAGATTTTGTTCATGACCGCTGGAATGACTAATTATGTGTCATGATATGTACCGTTATTTAGTTTTATACATAGAGTGTTAAGTCGTAAATTTGTATTATCGGATTGAAAGTTAAAACGTACTAAATAATAACAAAAGGTAGGTCAACAAATCGGTCAACACAATTTACAAGATATTAGAAAGCAATTGATTTTACTGGGTTTGTAGACTTTTTTTCAAGTCCCGTCCAGACCGCGTTTAAAACCTCTTCTTTTTGAAGAGGTTTTTTTGTGCCTAAATTTTTGGGGCGAGAAGTGTATCCTCAGACATGTTTCTGTAAGAAGCTTGTAGTCGAAGGAGTCCGTTCTAGACCGCGTTAAAATTCATAAAGCCTTATAAACACTATGTTTGTAAGGTTTTTTGTTTTTAAGTGGTGTTTAGGGGGATGATTAATTTTGTTTGTTTAGTGTCTTTTTTAATTGCTAACTTTCCTAAATCATAATAAAGATAATTAGATTGGAAGATAAATTATTTATTACACCTGTTTATGGCGTTAATTTGAATGAGGATTCGTTAAAGGATTTGAAAATTGGCTTAGTGACTTTTACCACGTTTAAACGATTTCGCAAAACTAGGCTAAAATTTGGATTGGAGTATACTATCGGTAGCTTGGAACATTTAAATTCATCAACTAGCTTTTTTAAAAATATCATTACCAACTTCAAAGTAATTGCAATAGTTAGATATTCTGACTCTAGTGATGTTGAATGGGCACGAAATGAAATTAATAAATCAATAAGTATTCTTTGTGCTTCATATATGTCTTTCAGTATTCGAAAAATAGGACAAAAAATATTAACATACGATAGAAGTGAGTTACAAAAGGGCATAAGTCTTGGTCTAAAAAGTGCTTTGCCAAGTTTTATGGGAGCTAGAGTTAATTCTGTTAAACTTGAATTGAACGATACTTGGAGTAAGTTCCATCGTAAATATTGGTTTATTCCTTTTTTGCGAAGGATTCTCAATAAAAAGGGTAAAAATTCTAAATGGGAAAAGATGATTATTGAAGCGGTAAAAATAATTGGACAAGCCCAAAGTTCTGAGAGAGTTGAGGATGCTTTTTTAAAAAACATTGTTGCTCTTGAGATGCTATTAGTAGAAAATAAGGCGGATATGAAAAAGTGTCAGGTAGTTGTAAAAAGGTTAGGTTTTTTATTAGATTGGACAGAAAATTGGTCTCAAAATAGGTATAAAGAGAAGATTGTTAAATTGTATACAATAAGAAATAATTACATGCATGAGGGAAAAGCCCAAGATATAACTTTAGAGCAACTTGTTATTCTGGAGAATATTTTGTTCAATGTTTTGTATAACATTGTTAATTGTATTGATGTGTTTAATTCCAAAGGGAAATTGGTAGAATATTCAGATAATTATGAACATGAAAAAAAACTAAAGATAGTATCAAATAAATATCAATTGAAAAAGTTAAGATTTTTCGAAACTCAAAGAGAAACTAAATTAAACACCTTAAAATTATAGCTGTTTGCTTTTTTTAGTATTTGTTAATCAAATCAAAAGCCACTCAAATTGAGTGGCTTTCATTTTTTTGCTATGAAAAAGATGCGGAATTCTGCTCTTCTTATGTAGCTAATATAATCCGTTTTAAACATATCTTTTAATATTAGTTGTTTAGTTAAAGGGTAAGCTTCTGCAACATCGTACAATATTTCTTCAGGTATATGTAATGGGTTGTTTTTTAAAAACGTCTCTATATCTAAATGTGGTTCTATTTTTATTAGAAATATTTTTTCCAGCCTTTCTTTTTTTACATAAACGTTTAAGTTGTGCTGGTTGGTTTGTATAAGTTAATATTATTCAGGTGTTTGTGGCTGTGTTGTTTATTTCTCATGTAATCAGTTGTTTATGTTCTTGAGTACAATTTTAGAACATTAGAGTACATGCTTTTTTTTTTTACCATATACTTTTAGTAGTTGTAATTAATATTTCAGAATTTTTTAATAAAAACTCGAAAGAACGTTACGTAACTAAAAATTATTTAGGTTTTGAAAAGACGATCATTTATTAAAAAAACGGGGATAGCAACGGCTGGTATGATGGGGGCTTCATACACCTATGGAAGCTTATTGTCTAAACCGAATGTTTTAAATACCATTAATCTTGGAGTCATTGGAACTGGTAATCGTGGAAGCGGACTCACGTCAGTTCTTAATTCTATAGAGAACCTTAATGTAATTGCCTCCTGTGATATTCTCCCTTTTAGGTTAGAGAATGGTTTGTCAAAGGCCAATTCAAAACCTGTTGGTTATTCTGATTATAGAGGTCTACTTGATAATACTGCTGTTGATGCGGTTATCGTTGCAACACCGTTTAGTACGCATGCATCGATTGCTCTGGATGCTCTGGATGCTGGTAAACATGTGTACTGTGAAAAAACACTGGCCAAAGGTTATAAAGGTATTCGATCATTAGTAGAAAAATCGAATCAGTCAAACAATATATTTCAAACGGGGCATCAATACCACAGTTCTAGGTTATATGCACACGTGGTAGAATTGATAAAACAAGGTAAAATCGGAAAGATTTGTGCCTTTGAGTGTCAATGGAACCGGCATGCCAATTGGAGACGAACAGTGCCCGAGTCTAAGTATGAAAAAGCTATTAATTGGAGAATGTATCGTGAGTTTTCCGGTGGCTTAACAGCTGAATTAAGTTCGCATCAAATCGATTTTGTGAATTGGGTTTTAGATGAAGTACCCAATCAAGTGATGGGAGTTGGCGGGATTGACTATTGGAAGGATGGAAGAGAAACCTTTGATAACACTCACTTGACCTACACTTATCCAAGTGGGGTGATCGCAAAATTTTCCTGTTTAACTAGCAATGCTAGCGATGGTTATGAAATAAAAGTTATGGGGGATAAAGGGACGATTGTTATTGATACAAAGCAAGCTTGGTTTTATCCAGAGGGTCAAAAAAATAAAGTAATTAAAGATGTCGATGGAGTAAGTGGAGCCACAGCACAATGGGATAAAAATAAAGGATATGCCATCAACGTTGAGCATTTGGATCCGAGTAAACAAGCACTTATTGATTTTGGAGATGCTATCATCAACAATACGCAACCAAAATCAAATGTACTAACCGGAGCTAATACGGCTACCTGTGTACAAATGGGACTGGATGCCATGTATACCAACTCCATTGTTCGTTGGCCATAGAGTTTTAATAGGCCTCCCAGAAGAATCAATTAAAGAAAGATAAATAATTAGAATACGTAAATACAATATATTTTTATGAATAATTTTAAACAAAAATCGAATATACTCCATAGCATAGTTTTATTGTCCTTTGTACTACTTTTTACATTTCAAGGATATGCAAATGATGTTGTTATAAATGCCAAAGATTATGGTTTAGAAGCAAGCAAGGATGCCGTTCCGGCATTACGAAGAGCATTGGAAGCATGTGTCGAAAAACGAGCTTCAAAGCTTATTATTCCCAAAGGAGTATACAATTGTTACCCCGGTAAAGCAACAGAAAAATACCTAAGAGTAAGCAATAACGATAATGGTATGAAGCGTATTCTGTTTCCTTTGGAGGATATGAAGGATTTTGAAATTGATGGCCAGGGATCTCAATTCATTATGCATGGACATATTGTGCCTATTGATGTAGGTAATTGTAGAAATATTAAACTTACTAATTTTAGCATAGACTGGAGTAAGCCTTTCTTTTTCCAAGCAGAGGTAGTGGCACTTAATCAAGAAAATAATTCATTTGATTTAAAGGTATATGAAGAGTGCGATTACGAAATAGTAGCAAATGAGTTGTTGTTTGTAGAAAAAGCAAAAAAGGCAATAAGACCATGGAAACAATGGGCTGTTCCGTTGGAAGATGATTATGGTTGGGAACAAACAATAGATTGGAATATATGGTACGATTCTAAAACCAAAGCACCTGCATTTAACCATGCAGCCAGTATATTAAGAAGTTATAATGAGAAGAAAAAAGTTCGTTACCAAGCCGAGGAACTAGAGCCTGGTTTAGTGCGGTTTTTTGATGCTACAAATGTTTTGCCAAAAGTTGGTTGGGTATTGGTTGTTAAAGGCCGAAAAGAAGTGAGCCGTCTTTCTCCGGCCATTCATTTAATTCGTAATAAAAATACAGTAATCGAAAATGTAAACTTGCATCATTCTTCAGGTATGGGGTTGATAGGTGAGCGTTGTGAAAACGTTACGCTAAATAATTTTAATGTACTACTACCTTCTAATTCAAAACGTATAGTAAGTACTACAGCAGATGCTACTCATTTTGTGAATTGTAAAGGATTGTTAGATTATAACAACTGTACCTTTGAGAACATGTTAGATGATGCGGGTAATTTTCATGGAGTTTATACTAGGGTTGATGGTTTAGTTGATGATTATACTATTGGTGTACGTCGTATGCATGGTCAACAGTTAGGTTTTCAGTTCGCAGAGGCTGGTGATTCTATCCGATTAAGTGATAGCAAACCAATGAAACCTTATGCTACTTTAAAAGTTGTTGAAGTAAAAGAGTATAATGAAGAGTATATGACACTTCGTTTCAGCGATAAAGTAAGTGAAATATTACATTCAAGTAGTGTTGCCGACAATGTGAGTTGGCAGGCAGATGTATCTTTAAAGAATTCTGTAGTCAGGAGAAATAGAGCACGCTCAATCCTTATATCAACACAAGGTGATGTGTTAATAGAGAACAATACTTTTAGTACTTGTACCGGTGTTAGTATTTTGTTTGAAGGAGATGCTACGTATTGGCATGAGTCTGGACCTGTAGAGAATGTTATTATTCGAAATAACCATTTTAGTGATTTTGGTTTGGCAGATGGTAATTCTGAAATTCTTCGTTTTACACCGCGTGTTGCTTTTGATGGCGCACCGAATCATTATTATCATAAGAATGTGATTTTTGAGAATAATACTTGTGAAATATCAAGTAGAGCCTTGGTTTATGCAAATTCAGTGGAAAATCTACTCATTAAAGGGAATACGATGTTGCCGAGTAAAAACTATCCTTTGTCTACCGATAAGAGTCCAGTTTTTGAATTTGAAAATTCAAAAGATGTAAAACTAGTTGGTAATAAATACTTGTTGGAAAAGACGGCAACTGTGAAAACAGATAAGTGTAGTAATGTCCGAACGAAAAGAAATAAAGGAATTCAAAAAGTAAAATAGAATTCAATATTGAATCAAATTGTGCTTTCTAATTATAAAAAATAAAGTTCTCATAGTAGTTGATTTTCTTGATGAAGATTACGTACTAAAGAATTTTTATAGGTTGCAAATCTTGATAATTAGTGTTCTTAATAAAAATTAACTATGGTACTTTAGATTTTCGAATTTAGGATGGTTTTTAGTCTGATTCTTTTGAGAATAATGGATTGTTCTTAATGAAAATTTAAGAAATTAAAGTGGATAAAGACTTGTTGGTTAGTTTGTTTTCTAATCCGTATATTGTCTGTATGAATCCATATGAGTTAACTATTAATTATTTCAATTTTTAATGAGAAAACAATTCCTCCTAAATATCATTATATTAAATTGCTTTTTTGTACAAATAACCTCTTTTGCTTTTACGGGTAGTGGAGAAATAAAGTTCCAAAATATTTCTGTTAAAGAGGGCTTATCTCATATTGGTGTAACAAGTGTTTATCAGGATTCCGAAGGCTTTATTTGGGCTTCTACCTTTGATGGTTTAAATAGATTTGATGGGAAGAGTTTTAAGGTTTTTAGAAATTCTTTGTCTGATTCAACGAGTATTATTAACAGCCGTGTACAGACTATTCAAGAACATTCAAGTGGGCGGTTGTATATAGGGACTGATGCTGGTATTTGTGTTTACAATAGACAACTTCAAAGGTTTGAAAGAACCGGAAATAAAACTCTTGATGATCTTAATACGCGAATATCAAGGATTTCTGAGGATTCCGAAAATAGACTTTGGATACTTACGGAATCAGGAAAAGCTTTTGTTTATAATTTAAAAAATAATGTTTGTAGCGAGATTAGTTTTGAACAAAAAAAGACTTCCAATTTAAGTTATATTATTAATTTCTGTGAGGATAAATATGGGAATTTCTGGGTCCTAACAGGCGGAGGACTTATTAATTGTGATTTCAATTTAAGGATAAATCAAATTTTTAAACGGGAAGTTCTGGGAACGAAATGGTTGTCAATATGTAAAACCGATAAAAATGGATATTTATATTTGGCAGGCTCGGATGGAATTAAAAAGTTTAAAATTAAAACAGGGGAAAGCATTTCTCTCGAAAAGGAATCGGAATACTTAGGAGGACAAAATATTCGTCGACTTTTGATCGATACAAAAATGAATATTTGGGCAGCGATTCCTGGCGAAGGAATAAATATAATTCGTCATTTCAATGAAAATCAAACGGAAATCATTAAGCTTTCTAATGATTTGAATGATAACACGTCTTTATGCAGTAACTCTGTTTCCAGCATGTTTGAAGATAAAGAGGGGAATATATGGATTGGTACTATTGATAATGGTATAAGTGTATTTAAAAGTCAATCCAATAGAGTTTTTGCATATAGCCGAAAGAACGGGTTGCCGGAAGATTATATACCTTCTATAGTACTTTATGATGAAACGAAAATTATTTGCGGTACTCGAAAAAGAGGAGTTTTCGCATTTAATTATAAAAAAAACTTGGTAGAACCCCTTTGGTTTACGTTAAATAAAAACGATGTTACCGTTATTGAATGCATGTATAAAGATTCCCGGGAAAATCTTTGGATCGGTAGGGGAAGCGGGTTGTATAGACTTAAACATGGTGAGAAATTTTTGAAGCCAGTTGTAGAATTTAATAAAACGATCAGAGCTCCTAAAGTTATATATGATATAAAAGAAGATGATTTTGGATTTATTTGGATCGGATGTAGAAGAGGATTATTTCGTATAGAGGTTGACGAAGAAAACAAAATTGTAAAAAGTTTAAAATTCAATTTTTCTCAACATGAAGACTTTGTCATCAGAAGAGTATATAATGATCCAATAGATAATTCTTTGTGGATTGGAACTTGGTACAATGGGTTATTGAAAATTGAAACAAACAATAATAAAAAACAACTACTTAATTTAAAATATGAACAATTTGCCAATAATGAACAAAGTAACTATACTCTAGGAAGTAATTTTGTAAGTGGAATATTTAGAGATTCCAAAAATAGGCTTTGGGTTGCTACAGAGGGTGGTGGTATAAGTGAGTTGGTAAAGAAGGGTGATAAAATAGTCATTATAAATTACGGTGAACGGGAGGGTTTGTCTAATAATGTTTGTAAAGGAATTGCGGAAAGCAAAAATGGAAATTTATATATAGCCACAAATAATAAACTAAACGAATTCAATACAGAGAATCTTTCATTCAATTCTATTACTGAAGAAGATGGATTATTGTCACATTTCTTCACGAGCGACGCGGTAACATTACCAGATGGAAGATTGGTGTTTGCAGGGAATAAAGGTCTTACTTTTTTAAATTCTGATTTGAAAAATGAAGAGTTAGATTTAGCTCAGATTCACTTTGGTGACTTTTTATTGTTTGGAGATGTTGTGAAGCCAGAATCAATGGTTAATAATAGAAATTTGCTGCAACAGGGCCTTGATTATACGAAGCAAATTGAATTAGAACATAACGAAAACGTTTTTGCTATTGATCTAATAACAACTAACTATAAGAATGCTCAAAGTGGAAAATTAAAGTATCGTTTGATAGGTTTTGATGAAAAATGGAGAACGGTAAATGGTTCCAGTTTTACAGCAGAATACGTCAAAGTACCACCAGGTAAATATGTTTTTGAATTCACAGCGGCTGTATCTAAAGATAACTGGATTGAACCCTCAAAAACATTTAACATAAAAATAAGTCCACCTATATGGTTGACGTTTTGGGCTAAATTATTTTACTTACTACTTTTCTCAGCGGTTCTTATTTTAGTGTACCGTTATCTTTGGAAAATTGAACGTTTAAAAACGAGCATACAGATTGAAAAATTTGAAAAACAGAAAGTATATGAGCTTACTGAGGAGAAAATAAAGTTTTTCACCAATATTGCGCATGATTTTAAAACACCACTTTCTTTAATCAACGGGCCTCTTGACAATCTGCTTGCAAAACATACCGTAAACGATAATACTAGGTTTAATCTTTTGCGAATGAAAAACCAAGTAAGCTACCTATTACTTTTATTAGACCAACTAATTGAATTTAGGAGAATCAAAAATGATAAATTAAATCTTAGCTGTTATGAAATAAATATTTTGGATTTTATCTGGAATATTAAGATCGGCTTTGATGACTTGTCCGTTAAGAAACAGATTAAATTTAATTTTGAAAAAAATACGGATAAAATATTGATGTGGATTGATCCTAGAAAATTTGAAAAAATTATCTACAATTTACTTTCAAATGCCTTCAAGCATGCTCCCGAAAATGGATTCGTTTCCATCAAAATAGAAAAACAAGAAGAGCGGGTTAGAATTAGTGTTTCCGATTCTGGACTTGGAGTTGCTGAGGATGAAATTAATCAAGTGTTTGATAGATTTTATAAAGGGAAATCAACTAATATCCAAGGAGCAGGTATTGGCTTGTCCATAGTGAAATCTATTGTAGAGGCACATAAAGGGAGCATAAAAGTATTTAATAGTCCAGAAGGAGGGGCCGTTTTTGAGATAGAATTATTGCTTGGTAAGGAACATATTTCTACAGATATGTTAGGTACGAAAAACAATAAACAAGAGCCATCATTGATCTATCAAAATTTGAATAACACCTTAGAATATTCGATAGATGCGCGTCCTACTTCCCGTGATCATATTATTTATATTGTTGAAGATGTTGCAGAAATGAGAGATTTTATAGGTGAATTATTCTCATCTGAATACAAGGTTTATAAGTTTAAGAATGGACAACTGGCATTAAATAATATAAAAACAATTGTCCCTGACTTAATTATTAGTGATTTGAATATGCCGGTAATGGATGGGATAGAACTTTGTAAATATGTTAAATCAAATAAATTAACGGCGCATATCCCTTTTATTTTATTAACCTCAAAATCAGAGGTGAAAAATAAAATAGTAGGTTTTGATATAGGTGCGATAGATTATATTACGAAGCCTTTTTCTAATGAGTTTTTAAAAGCGCGCGTGTCAAATATTATTTCCGAGGTGCAATCAATAAAATCTAGGTATGCTGACAGTCTCAAAGAAGACGAGTATGTAAAACCGGTAAACAGTAAGGAAAGAGAATTTTTATATTCTTTTCTTCAGGTGTTACAGCAGCAGTATGGTAATCCAGACCTGAATATTAATATTATATCTTCCAATTTAAATGTAAGTAAGACAAAATTATTAGTCACGATAAAAAATCTTACCGGAAAAACTCCAATTGAAATAATTCGTAACTATAGAATAAAAAAATCTGTGATAATGCTAAAAAGTAGTGATGATGCTATTAGCAATATAATGCAGGATTGTGGATTCAAAAGTCGTGCTTATTTTTATAAATGTTTTAAAGAGAAGTACCATATGACTCCTAAAGAGTTTCGTGAGTCTTTAAGCAAAAAATAAACATCACTAAATCCACTTGATATTGTTGTAATTGATTGTTTATTAGCCTTATATAGTCTTGAGAACAAATTCAGCGCAAAAAAGAACAATCTTATTTTCTTGTTTTTACTTACTTCGTTATTCATAATTAACTAACTGAACTTAAAAAAAAATTTATGATTAAAATTAAGGAAATAACGCTATTGTTATGTCTTATGCTATTTTCTGGTATAACCTATGCTCAGAACAAAGTAGTTACCGGTAAAGTAATTTCTGAAGGGATTGGCTTGCCTGGTGCGACAGTAGTAGTTAAGGGAACAAGTAAAGGATCGATCACCAATTTTGATGGTGAATTTTCCATAGCAAATGTAAAAATAGGGGCAACGATAGTAATAAGTTATATCGGCTATTTAACTGAAGAAGTTGTATTCAAGGATGAATCAACGATAACGGTTAATTTAATCGAAGATTTCGCCAAATTAGAAGAGGTTGTTGTTGTTGGTTATGGTACTCAAGAAGCACGTAAGGTTTCGGGAGCAATTAGTTCCGTGAGTGCCGAGGATATTGCTAGTATCAATACACCAACATTAGAAACAGCCTTACAGGGTAGAAGTACTGGTTTACAAATATCTTCCGTAAGTGGAGAACCTGGTGCGGAAACTAGAATTAGAATTAGAGGTAATAATTCAATTTCTGGTAATAATGAACCGTTAATCGTTTTAGATGGTTTTCCTTTAGATAATAGTTCTATTCCAGGCGGAGGACTTGATGCTTCGAACTCTGGTCCCTTGTCATTTATAAATATGGATGATGTTGAGAGTGTGGAAGTGTTAAAAGATGCTTCGGCAACTTCGATTTATGGTTCTCGTGGAGCAAATGGAGTTATATTAATTACGACTAAAAAAGGAGGTCAAGGGAAACCAGTTGTAAATATATCGGTTGAAACTTTTGTGACTAATGCAGCGGATTATCCAGATATGATGTCATCTCCTGACTATGCTGAATGGGGAAATGAAACAGGAAGATTTGATCCTCCTCAAGATACAAATCAACCAACTACAGTTTGGATTGATAAAGTTCTTCAATCTTCATTTGGGCAGAATGTAAACCTTTCGGTTGCAGGTGGAAGTAGCGACAATAAGTACCGAATTTCGGGTTCTTATTCAGATTATGGTGGTGTAATTATTGGTACTGGTTTTGAACGTGCAACGGTAAGAGCGAATTTAAATAATAAAATAAATGACAAATTAACGCTGACTACAAATCTTAACTATTCAGTTACAGATACAAAAAGAGCGGCTGGTTCCAATGGAACAGCTGTTAGTGCAGGTGGTATTATTTTCAATGCTTTAAGAGCCTCTCCTTTGATTGATGAGGATGAAATTGGTGATGATGAATTTCCAGTTGACGGTATTGATGTCCCAACGAACCCATTGAAACAGATTACGGGTGATATTGACAATGAAAATAGTAAGGTGATTTTGGCGAATTTTACTGCAAATTATAAGTTTAATAATGATTTAAATTTAACTGTTCAGGCAGGAACTAATTCAAAAACCGGTATCCGAGAGAGATTCTTAAGTTCTGAAACACCAGCGGGTTTTAGAGTAAATGGACAGGGTAGATTGTATAATTCGTCAAATACTACCAATTTGATAGAATCATATTTAACCTACAAAAAAAGATTAGGTAGACATAACATTAATACTGTATTGGGGACCTCTTATCAGAAAACAATCACTAAATTAAGCAATTTAACTGCTGTCGATTTTCCTTTTGAAGGACTGGGAGTTTATGGACTTTCGTTTGCCAATCAAGTATTAGTAAACTCATATACTAGAACGGATAGAGAGATACAATCGGCATTTTTTAGAGCAAATTATGATTATAAATCAAAATATCTTGTTTCTTTTTCTGGTAGGTTAGATGGCTCAAGTGTTTTTACAGAGTCAAATAAATATGCTTTTTTCCCTTCAGTATCAGCTGCATGGAGAGTGAGTGCTGAGGAGTTCATGCAAGGTGTTAAGGCAATCTCAAGTTTAAAGATTAGAGGGGGGTATGGAGAAACGGGTAGTCAGGCTATTCAGCCATATCAATCTATTGCTCAATATTCAGTAGCAAACTATGTAAACGGTGATTTAGAGGCTTCAGGTGCACGACCAACAGTAATGGGGAACTCAGATTTAAAATGGGAAACTACAGAACAATTCAATGCAGGACTGGATCTAGGATTATTTAAGAATAGAATTGAGTTGTCTGTTGATTATTATGATAAAAAAACTAGGGATTTATTATTACCATTTCAATTGCCAGGGTCAGCAGGATATCAAAGTATTATAATTAATAGAGGTAGTGTTGGTAATAAAGGTATTGAAGTAAGTTTGTCAGGAATGCCTGTCAGAGGTAAAACTTTTAGATGGAAGACGAATTTAAATTATTCTGCCAATAGGTCAAAGGTTTTGGACTTAGGAGGACTAGATTTTGTGCCAGGACCAATCTTGGATAATAACTTCCTAAATGAACCTATTTCAGGGCAGTTTTTAAATAACCCTTTAAGTGTATTTTATGGATATGAATTGGATGGTTTAATACAGGCTGAAGATTTTGATCAAGATGGGAATCCTACTTTTGCCACACTTTCAGGGGTAGAAACTCTAGGGTCAACTAAATATAAAGATCAGTTAACTGTAGATACTGATGGAGATGGTATCCCTGATGCTGGAGATGGTTTGATTACAGCTGATGATAGGGTGATTATTGGTGATCCAAATCCTGACTTTCACTTTGGATTCAATAATGATTTTGTATATAAAAACTTTACACTGAATGTATTTATTCAAGGTGCATATGGTAACGAATTGTTCAATGCAGGTAATATTTATATTGGAAAAGGATATAATCGATGGAATAATACTGCTGAATGGTACGCAAACCGTTGGACACCTGAAAACCCACATAACGATGTTAGATATCCATCTACTATAGGGAATTCCACGATTAAAGCAACAGAGGCAGTAATAGAAGATGGTTCCTATGTAAGATTGAAGAACGTATCATTGAGATACAATGTTCCATTAAAAGAAGTAGAAAGGATTCGTTCCTTAACGGTGTATTTTACTGCAACTAATTTGCTAACATTTACCAATTATAGCGGAGCAGACCCAGAAGTGAATCTTTTTGGGAATAGTGATGATGCAATTGGAGTTGATTTTTTTGCGTACCCACAAACGACAACAATGACATTTGGAGTTAAATTAGGATTATAAAATGACAACTATGAAACGAACAAATGAAATATTGGTACACAAGACAATGATTAAAAACAGTAATCCTTACATGGCATTATTGAATATAAAAAATAATAATAGTATGAAAAAACTAAGCGTTAAATTACTAACATTAATACTTGCTTTAGGGATTTTTTCCTGTTCTGATCTTAAAGAGGAACCTTATTCCACTGTAACAACTGCAAGTTTTTTTAAAACTTCAGAAGATGCTGAAATAGCAATTAATGGTATTTATCATGGAGTACATACCATAGGTTTTTACAGGCAGCAAGGAGTATTTACAATAATGATGCCTGGAATGTTTACAGTTTCTAGGTCTGCTACTGTGAGAAACCGTATGACTTATAATTTTGATGCATCTGATGCTCAAATAAATCAAACTTGGCGAAGCCATTTTGATATCATTAATAGATGTAATATGGCAATTAAATACCTCCCAGGTGTTGATCTTTCAGATGAGCAAAAGAATGCTTACATAGCAGAAGCACGTTGGATGAGAGCCTATTTGTATTTTAATTTAGTGAGACTTTATGGAGATGTGCCAAAGAGATTTACACCGACGGAAGTAGAAGAACAAGCCTATTTGGCAAGAAGTCCTATGTTAGAAATTTATGATGAAATTATTATTCCTGACTTAGAGTTTGCAGCGCAGAATTTGCCTATTCAAGGTATTGATGGTCGTGTTGCTAGAGGAGCGGCTCCGTTCCTATTGGGTAAGGTGTATTTAACAATGGCAGGGAAACCTTTAGAAGATGCTTCAAAACTAGCACTGGCTAAGACCAACCTTGAAGAGGTAATTAATAACCAAGGGGAATATGGATATAGTTTGATGCCAAGGTATATTGATGTGTTTTCTATTTCAGAAGACCGTACTCAATTTGATGGAAGTAAGGAATTAAACGCAGAGTTGATATTTTCTGTTCAGCAGTCACAATCGATACCGGTTCACGGAAATGCTATGTCTTATAGCTATGGCGCACTTCAGTCAAAATGGACAAGTTTTAATGCTGGAGGGCAGTATCTTATTGGATTCATGGAAGAATTGTATAATGCTTATGATGTTGCTGATGAACGAAAAGACGTGAATTTGGCAATTGAATATGAGCATAGATCGAATGGAAGAATATTAAGATTTGGTGTAAATCCTCCCTACCATTTAAAAGAAAGGGGTATGGTGCAAAATAAATATATCGATCCTGATCAAAACCAATGTTGTAACGGAGATCCGGATTTTATTATTTATCGTTTGGCAGATGCTTACTTAATGTTAGCAGAAGTAGAAAATGAATTAAATGGTCCAAGTGCTGTCGTGTATGATAATTTAGATGTGATTCTTGCTAGAGCAAATGCTCCGCTTATAGATAGAGCAGCGGCTTGGACAACCGAAACATTGCGTGATGAAATTTGGATGGAAAGAGTAAAGGAGTTGAATTTTGAATTCCATGATATTTTTGATTTGAGAAGATTAGGAAAAGTTAAGGATGTATTTGAATTTAACATTAATGCGCAAGAGGGAACTTATGATCCAAGTTATGAGTTGTATCCAATTCCAACTCAGGAAATTGATAGAAATGAGAATTCTAGTCAAAATCCAGGGTGGTAAATCGATAAGATAAGTAAAAAGAATTCATAATTAATGAAGATTTAGTTTGTTGAAATCGTGGGGGATGTTTTATATGTTCCCCACATTGTGTATAGATTTCATCTGTAGCTATTGAATAGTACAAGTTCACACCAGTTTTATCTGGGTTACCTATACTTTTATTTGGTCTGCAATTAAAAGCTATGAATAAATTACTTGTAGATAATTCTGAGAATAATGAGTTTGGGTAGGCATGAATTAAAAACAAATTCCGCCATCTAGAGAGTAAACTATATAGGAAAAATAATATCATGAAAAAATTTGGAATCATCTTTACTATTTGCATAAGCATGACAGCTTTTGCACAGAGTACCAATTGGAAGGCACAATGGATAAAGGCTTTTGAACAACAAAACGAAACAAATAACTGGACGGCTTACAATAAAACTTTTCTGGTTGAAAATTTGCCAGAGAGTGCTATAACTAGAATTGCCTGTGATTCAAAATATTGGATGTGGATCAATGGAGAATTAGCTGTTTTTGAAGGACAATTAAAGCGTGGTCCCAATCCCAATGATACATATTATGATGAGGTAGATATTGCACCATTCTTGAAAAAAGGAAAAAACAGTATTTCTGTGCTTGTTTGGTATTTTGGTAAAGATGGATTTTCACATAACAGTAGTGGAAAAGCAGCATTGGTTTTGGATTGCCAAACTTCGGAATTTGAACTTTTCACAAATGGATCTTGGAAAGCAGCTATACGCCATGAATTTGGAACAGCTGGATTTCCATTGCCTAACTTCAGACTTCCGGAATCGAGTATTCGATATGATGCACGTGTAGGTAATTTTGATTTCACTAAAGCTAATTTTAAAACAAATAAATGGAGAGGAATAGTGCCTTTAGGAAAACCAGGGGTTGCACCATGGAATAACTTGGTAAAACGACCAATTCCTCAATGGAAAGATTTTGGTATGAAATCGTACGAAAATAAAATGGCATTCCCATTTACAAGTGAAGGAGATACAATTGTATGTAAACTGCCTTATAATGCTCAAATAACACCATTTTTTAAAGTTGAGGCTAATGGAGGTGAAGAAATACAAGTGTTAACAGATCACTACAAAGGAGGTGGGCCCGTAAATGTACGTGGTGAGTATATAGCAAGAAAAGGAGTTCAGGAATACGAAAACCTTGGGTGGATGAACGGTCAAGAAGTACATTATATCATTCCGAAAGGAGTAATAGTTCTGGATTTACAATACCGAGAAACTGGCTATGATACAGAGTTTACAGGACATTTTGCTTGCGATGATGATTTTTACGAAAAACTCTGGAAAAAAGCAGAAAGGACTTTATACGTAACCATGCGAGATACCTATATGGATTGTCCTGATCGAGAACGTTCACAGTGGTGGGGAGATATGGTAAATGAAAGTGGAGAAGCATTTTATGCACTCGATCCTGAAAGTCGTTTTTTAACGCAAAAAGGTATTTTGGAATTGATCAATTGGCAAAGAGAAGACGGGACAATTTTTTCACCAATTCCTGCGGGAAATTGGGGTCGTGAATTACCGGGACAAATGTTAGCTAGCGTTGGGTATTATGGTTTTTGGAACTATTATTTAAATACGGGTGATAAAGAGACGATTGCAAAAGTTTATGATGGCGTGAAAGCATATTTAGATGTTTGGAAACTCGACGAAAATGGTGTGTTGGTAAAACGTATGACTGAGAAAGAAAGCAAAGGTTGGTATTGGGGAGACTGGGGTACTAATGTCGATAAAGATTTGTTGATGAATGAGTGGTATTATCTTGCTCTAAAAGGATATAAAAATATGTCGGAAGTATTAGGGAAAGATATAGAAGCGACTTGGGCCTCGGATCAAATGGTTGATTTCAAAAAAGCATTTAACAAAACGTTTTGGATAGGAAAGCAATACCGTTCTTACCATTATAAAGATGATATTGACGACCGTGGACAGGCACTTGCTGTAGTGGCAGGTTTGGCAGATGCTGATAAGTTTAAAGCTATTTACAAAACCTTGAAGACTCAGGAATATGCGAGTCCTTATATGGAAAAATATGTATGTGAAGCCCTGTTTTTGATGGGGAAATCAGAATATGGTTTGCAACGTTTGAAAAAACGTTTTCAGCCAATGGTAGACAGCCAAGATCACACAACTCTTTTTGAAGGTTGGGGAATTGGAAAAAGTGGCTACGGTGGTGGTTCTACAAACCATGCCTGGAGTGGAGGTGGTTTGACCATATTGGCACAATATGTTTGTGGATTGTACCCATTGGAATCCGGCTGGAAAAGTTTTATGGTGAAACCAGATTTAGCTGGTTTAGAATTTGCCAAAACAGGGAATGAAACGCTTGCAGGAAAAGTTGCTGTGCAAGTGAAGAAAGTGAAAAGAGGAATGGATATTGAATTATCTGTTCCTACTGGAAGTGAAGCCGTGGTTTATATTCCTACAAGAAATAAAACGGTTACAATCAATGGGGAGAAGGTGAGTTCAAAAGAGAAAGATGGAAACCATAGGCTATATCGTGTCAAAGGTGGGGAATATAAAATTAGTGCGAAATAATTTTCAAAGCTCTAAATAAATGGACCTATTTAAATAGTCGAAAATTTAGTTTATGAGTTGAATAAAATCAGTAACAATGGCAGTATTTAATTTAAAAGTCAATGCAAAGTCTTATAAAATAGATGTGGACGAAACAACTCCATTGCTTTGGGTATTGAGAGATACACTTGGTTTGATGGGGACTAAATTTGGTTGCGGTATAGGTCAATGTGGCGCGTGTACTATTCATTTTAATGGGGTCGCAATTAGAAGTTGTTTGTTACCAATTAGTGCCATTGGAGAAAATGAAATTAAAACGATAGAAGGATTGTCTGAAAATAATTCGCACCCGTTGCAAAAAGCTTGGAAAGAGGTGGATGTTCCTCAATGTGGTTATTGTCAATCTGGTCAAATCATGACAGCTGCATCTTTTTTAAATCAAAATAATAAACCATCAACTGAGGAAATTAGAAATGCAATGCATGGAAATATTTGTAGATGTGCTGCATACAATAGAATTGAAGATGCGGTGGCAAAGGCGGCAGAAGAAATGAACTAATTTTAGATGTACTATGAAAGCAACAAATCAGACAGATTCAAGTAGGAGACAGTTTTTAAAATCTACCTTGTTTGCAAGTGGAGGTTTATTGTTTGGAATTAATTTTTTAAACGCCAAAAATCCTCTTACGATACTTTCAGAAGAGCAAGCACGTTCAGGTTTTCTTAATTTTAATGCCTTCATTAAAATTGCACAAGATGGTAAGGTAATAATTTATGCACCTAACCCTGAGATTGGTCAAGGTGTTAAAACATCTTTGCCCATGTTAATTGCAGAAGAGTTAGATGTAGCTTGGGAAAATGTAATTGTGGAGCAAGCTAAACTTGATATAAAAAAATATAAAAGACAAGGAGCCGGCGGAAGTAAATCAATTGAGTTTTCATGGTTGCCATTGAGAACATCAGGCGCTGCAGCCAAACAAATGCTTATCACTGCTGCAGCAAAGAGATGGAAAGTGTCTGTAAAGGATTGTCATGCGGAAAATGGGATTGTTTATAATAGGAGGGGTGATCAATTAGGTTATGGAGAGTTGGTAGAAGATGCGACAAAATTAAAAGTACCCACTAAAATAAAATTAAAAGATCCATCAGAGTTTAAAATTATTGGACAACATATTAAAAATGTAGACTTAGATAAAATTGTATCCGGAAAACCGTTGTTTGGGTTAGATTATAAAATTGAAGGAATGTTTATTGCTACTGTTATTAGACCACCTTCTTTTGGACAAAAAATTGTAAGTTTTAATGCAGATGAAGCAAAGAACTTATCTGGAGTTTTGAATGTAATTGAATTCAAAAATAAAATAGCCATTGTTGGAGTTAACACATGGACTGTTTTCAAAGCAAAGAAACTAATTGAGGTAAAATGGACTTCAAATGAAAAATTAGAAAGTACGACACAACAGGATAAAAAAATGCTGGATTTAGTAGAGAAAGAGAATCCTTCTCAGCTAAAAACTAGAAGAAAAGATGGGAATGTGAAAGCTGCGTTGGATGACGCTGATACAATAGTTTCTGCTGTATATGAAGCTCCCTTTTTACCGCATAACACTTTAGAACCTATGAATTTTTATGCCAATGTAACAAAGCATAAAGTTCATTTGGTAGGACCTATTCAAACCCCAACTGGGGCGGCAATGGCAGTTGCTCGTTTATTGGGACGAGATAGGGATGATATAGAGTTGGAAATGACTCGAATTGGTGGTGGCTTTGGTAGAAGGTTAAAAAATGATTTTGTGTTGGAAGCAGCAGAAATTTCTCACTTGGTAAAGAAGCCTATAAAAATGGTGAATTCAAGAGAAGACGATTTTGCAAACGGCTTCTACAGGCCTAAAGTTAAATATCAAATCAAGGCAGGTATTAAAAATGGTAAGGTTACTAGTTATTACCTAAAAGAAATAGCAGTTGGTGGGAATATCAATGATTCTAGGGCTAATTTTTTTCCAGCTGCCTCTATCGAAAACTATCAGATTGATATAGCTAGAATAAAAAGTAGGGTGACTACCATGGCATGGAGAGCACCTATATCCAATATTTTGGCTTTTGCAGAACAAAGTTTCATGGATGAATTGGCCGAAGAATTGCAACAAGATCCTGTTAGTTTACGATTAGAGTTATTGAAGAAAGCTGACACTTCTGATCGCAGAATGGCATACAGCCCTAAAAGAATGGAAGGTGTGATTAATTTGGTTACGGAAAAGGCAAATTGGGGTGAAGCTCCAAATGGAACCTATCAAGGTTTTAGCTCATATTTTAGTCATAATACGCATGTGGCTCTTATAGCTGAAGTTATCATTGAAAATCAATTGCCTATTGTGAAAAAAGTATATTGTGCGGTTGATTGTGGTGTTGTGGTAAATCCATTGGGAGCAGACAATCAATGTGTAGGTGGCGTGATAGATGGTATAGGCCATGCTATGTATGGAGATTTAGATTTAAAAAATGGGGCAGCTCAAAATTTAAATTTTGATTCGTATCGACTTATAAGAATGAATGAAACCCCAAGGCTAGAAACTTATTTTGTTAAAAGTGATATAGCTCCTACTGGTTTAGGAGAACCTACGTTACCGCCCGCAGGACCGGCTGTGGCAAATGCCATAAAAGCTGCCTTGGGAGTGAGACTTTACAAGCAACCCTTTATTAAAAATGGAAAATTAAATATTTAGAAAATAAGGTTTCGGAATTAATATAGCTCAAAAAACTAATTATCACTATTTCTAGAATTATTAAGGGAGATAAACAACTTAAAAATTCTCTATGTTCTAGCATAAACGAAAAAAAAGGAACATATAACTAGTGACAAGAAATAAGATTCAATGTATCGAATAATCATTTTTATTTATTTTATAAGTTTAGCAAACTTGATAAATGCTCAAAAAGTGGAGGTCAGAATCCATGAAGATGCGGTTTATTTTGTTGAGAATAAAGACAGCATCTTAGCATATCAGATTGCTGAAAAATCTCTTAATGGAGCTTTTAATAGAACTAATTATATCCATCCGATTTACGGGTTAGATGGACAAAAATTAACAGAAGACTTTCCTGCTGATCATCCACATCATCGAGGTGTTTTTTGGGCATGGCGTCAATTATATATTGGTGACAAACGTTTAGGGAATTCCTGGGAAATAAAAGATTTTTATTGGGAGATCTCCTCCGTAAAAGAGTTAAAAGTGCTAGGGAATGCAAAAATTATTCAATCAAAAGTTTTATGGAAAACTAATAAATGGCTGGACTCTGATGGAAAGAAAAAACCTGTAGTTAAGGAAATTACTACAATAAAAGTGTATCCAAGGGAAAATGATTACAGACAAATTGATATTCAAATATCATTACTCGCTCTTGAGAAAAATATGCGTATTGGAGGATCGGAAAACGATAAAGGCTATGGTGGTTTTTCTTGTAGGGTTCTTTTTCCTGAAGACATTCATTTTACAGGTTCAAAAGGAACTATTGAGCCAAATAAATTCCCGGTAAAATCTATTGGATGGATGGATTTTTCATGGGGTTATGGGAAGATAGGTCCTCAGGCTGGGTTAAGTATTCTATGTCACCCGGATAATCCTGGTGCTCAGGATTATTGGATTTTACGTGCCAAAGGTAGTATGCAAAATGCGGTCTATCCTTTTCCTGGAGCAACTTCAGTTCCTCTCTCCAATAAACAACCTACGATTCTTCGATATCGTTTGTTGGTACATCAAGGAAATAGTGAAACTATTGATATTAATAAGGTATATGCAGATTATATAAAAACTAATATTTAAAATGAAAAAAATCAAACTACTAATATTATTAAGTTTATTCAGTATTACAGAAAGTCAAGTGCATGCAACATTATTTAAAGCCGGAAGAAATATTACGCCAGAAGAGAATATTGAACCTAATTTGGATCAGCCAGTTGCAAATGATTATTATGTAAGTGATTATGGTGCTATGGGTGATGGTGTAACTGATGACTTGGATGCCATTCAAGAGGCCGTAAAAGATTTTGCTGCAGACCCTTTACCTGCGACTTTGCATTTTGAGGATAAAGTATACAGATGTTTAGGTGGCGGTAAACTATTAGAGTTTACAGGTGCAAAGGACAAAACTATTCTAGGAAATGGAGCAGAGATGCTTATTGAACCTCGAATTTTAGGTGTGCAAATTTTAGATTCTGATAATATTCTTATCAAAGATATAAAGTTTGATTATGATCCTTTAACTTGGACACAAGGAACCATTAAAAATATTGATGAAACGAATAAAAAATTTAGTCTTGAGATAGATACTGGATATCCTATTCCAACGGATAATTATAGAGATGTGGGACGCCCTCATCCATGGGGAATGATATGGGAAGCCTCAGGTTATAACATAAAAAATTCACTAGTATGGATTGATGCTAGTACAAAATTGACAAATAATACAGTCGAATTAACACTGAAGTCTAATAGTCATAGTGCATTAGATGATATGCAGTTGAATGATAGATTTACAATTGATGTTTACGGTGTCGGTGGGACTTTAAATAATATAAGGGGAAGTAAAAATATAACTTGTGAAAACCTTACTTTTTATTCAGCGCGCTCTTTGATGTTTGGAATCATTGAGAATAAAGGAGAGATACGAATGAATGGTGTGCAAATACGAAGAAGGCCAGGAACAGACCGCCTTATATCGGGTTATAGAGATGGATTTCACTGTAAGAAAAACAAACAAGGTCCTATCATCGAGAATTGTTATATAGATGGAATTTGTGATGATGCCATCAATCTTTCTGGGAGTTACTATTATGTTACCGGAAAAAGTTCCTCAACACAATTTCAAATGGATGATGCTTCCAGTTTTTCAGTGGGAGATACCCTTTTATTCGTTGATATGAAAAATGGTATAGATTTAGGCAAAACCATCGTAGCAGCTACTTCGGGTAATGATGTTACAACTGTAAGTGCAATTGAGGGAGTTGTTGCTGGAGCCGTTCTAGAAGAGAATACAACATTTGTGATGAATCTTAATAAATCCAACTCAGGATATATAATTCGTAACAATACATTTGGCGGGCAACGTCGTTATGCCATGTTAATTCGTTCACCGAACGGCTTGATAGAGAATAATATTGGGACAAATCTTGATGGAGGAATTATTCTTACAAATGAAGTTGGTACTTTCAATGAAGGGCCTTTCCCACGGAATATAATGATCCGTAACAATTCTTTTACTGAAATTAGAAGATGGCCACTTTATTTGAATTCATCATCTTTTAAAGATTTTCCAGAACCTTTACTTCAAGATATAACTTTTATCAACAATACTTTTGGGAATGATGGAGTAGGGATTGCTCCTATTTTCAGGGATGTAGATAATGTAGTGCTGAAAGGGAATAAATTCTATGGGGATGCGGCTGTCTCAGAGGGAATTCAAGTTATCAACAGTACTAACATTAAAATTGAATGCGATAATCAATATAATGAAACAAAAATTTCATCAATTGATACGGGTATAAATGCCGGTAAAAATGTGAGTACTTCTAACTTTTCTTTTGACTGTGATCCTCTTTCTATTGGAGAAGATCAATTAAAAAATAAAGATATGTTTCAAATAATACCGAATCCTGTAGAAGAGAAATTTGGTATTGAAACGGCAATTCAATCTTTTCAAATTGAAATAATGGATATCAATGGTAGACTCGTTAAAAGAATAAATAATCCTTCTGAAGTTATTGATGTATCAGATTTGTCAAGTGGAGTATATCTAATAAATTTAATAACCGAAGAGGGTGAATATCAAAGAAAGATTATTAAAAGTTAAAAGGAATCTAACCAAAAAGTAGTTTAAACTTAGATAAACATAACAAATAACAAAACAATGAAATATTTAAATAGTATTTTTTATTTCCTACTAATTATGCTTTCCTCTTGCGGATTGAATAACATGAAACATAGCGAATTGGAAGCAGGGTTTAAAAATCCTCCTGTTGAATCCCGGCCACATGTTTGGTGGCATTGGATAGACGGACATATTAGCAAAGAGGGGATTACCAAAGACTTGAAAGCGATGGTGGATCAAGGAATAGGAGGAGCAACGATTCTTACACTTGGTATCAATACCGACGAGTTTAAAGACAGAAAACCGGTTTATGATTATATGTCACCGGGATGGAAAGCTATGGTGAAACATGCTTTTTCTGAGGCTGAGAAATACGATTTGCGTCTTAGTATTCACAATTGTGATGGTTGGAGTCATTCCGGAGGACCATGGGTCAGTCCACAACAATCAATGAAAGAAATTACATTTTCAAAATCTTATGTAAAAGGTGGGCAAAGAGTTCAAAAAAGTTTGCAACAGCCCCCAGCCAATCTTAATTTTTATAAAGATGTTGCTGTGATGGCTTATCCGACAACTACAGCTACTAAAAATTCTATGTATGAGCAGCACTTTACAGTAAGTTCGACACATAAATCGGAAGGTCTCGAAAATGCAACGGATGCAAATGTAGTTTCTGCGGCAAAATTTTATCATGCTGCCGATTCAGATCAACCGGTAGCGCTACTAATTGAATTTGAAAAACCTTTTACGGCAACTGGAGTAGCAATAACAGATGTTCTTACAAACCAAAACGAGCGTCCTGCAAAATACGTTTTGGAGTATTCTAAGGATGGTAGGAAGTTTATAAAAGTGCAGAACATGTCTGTAGCGGCACCGAAAGCGGTAAAAATGTTTGAAGCAATCACAGCCAAATATTTTAAGTTGGTTATGACAAAGCCAGGGAGACGTAAACCCGAAAATGATTATTTCAGCTTTCATGAGTTTGAATTAATGGGAGCGAACACAAATGCCTCTATCTTGAAAATGAATGATTTTCTAAAAAAATCATCTAATTTCATTCGTAGGGGACGTGATTATTTTTCTGAAACTCCATTAAAAGATAATTGGAGTATTCGTAAAAATTCATTGATTGATATCACTTCACACCTTTCTTCAGAGGGTGTCCTAGATTGGGAAGCTCCAGAAGGTGAATGGGAAATCATTCGTATAGGCTATACTACTACGGGTCGCACCACATATCCTGCAACAAAGGCCGGAAAAGGATTGGAATGTGATAAAATGAATGCCAAACATGTGACTGATTATTTTAAAGCAGGTCCTCAAACTTTGGCCGATGATAATCGTGCGTTTATAGACAAATCTTTTACACATTTTTTAACAGACAGCTGGGAAGCCTATGCTGCTAACTGGACTGAAGATTTTCCGGAAGAATTTAAAAAGCTTCGAGGATATGATATGACTCCGTATTTACCTGTTTTGTGTGATGAAGTGGTTGGGAGTATGGAAGAATCTGAACGCTTTCTATGGGATTTTAGACGTACGATTGCTGATCTATACAAAGAGAATTGCTATATGAAAATTCAAGAATTGTGTGAGGCCAATGGTTTAAACTATCAAGCAGAAGCTTCTGGTGCGCAGCAAAATATGATGGATCCAATTGCATACCCTTCTGTAGTAGACAAACCTATGACTGAATTTTGGGTGCGTCCCAATGCAGGTGATAATCCTGGGATGCGTCCCAATGGTGCTTTTATGGAGGCAATTGCATCTTCTCATTTGTATGACAAGAAGGTGGTAGCAGCTGAAGCCTTTACTTCCTCTCGAGGTGATTGGAGACATGCCCCCTATAATCTTAAAAAGGCAGGAGATCAGGCCTTTGCATTGGGGATAAATATGTTTTATTTTCACGATTATGCACATCAACCTGATGAGTCTTTACCCGGGTGGCAAATGGTTCCATGGGGAATTGCTATGAATCGTAAACTTACATGGTGGAATATGGCATCTCCATATTTTGATTACTTGGCGCGTTGTCAGTATCTATTGCAACAAGGAAATTTTGTAGGTGATATATTGGCATTTATCGGAGAAGGAGCAGATAATTCAGTTTATTTTGCATATCCACCTGGTTCTAAATGTTATGGCGATAGAGAGCTTAGTAGAAATTATAAAGAAGACTGGTATCGAAAATTGTCACCTCAAGGATATGCTTGGTCAGCTTGTAACACAGAAACCATTGTAAAGCGTTTGAAAGTAGAAGAGGGGCGTTTGGTATTGCCACATGGAGCGTCGTATGAAGTGCTTATGTTGCCTGAAAATATCGATTTTACTCCAGAACTGCTTGCAGCAATTAAGCAACTGGTTATTGATGGTGCTACTTTGTATGCACCCAAACCTCAAAAATCACCTTCGTTGGTGAATTACCCAGACACCGATAAAGAGGTTCAGAAGTTAGCGGATGATATTTGGGGAGTAACTAAGGAGGATAGAATAGAAAATTCGCTTGGTAAAGGGATAGTATATTGGGGAATCCCTATGGAGGAAGTATTGAGAAATAAAAAAATACATCCTGATTTTGATTGGTTTTCTGATGTTAAAGAAGAACCTGATGTAATGTATCTGCATCGAAAGCTTGAAGGTCAGGATTTGTATTTTGTTTCGAATCAGTCTGATAAGGAGGTAGCTATTAAAGGAAGATTTAGGATTGATGGTAAAACACCAGAATTATGGAATCCAGAAACAGGTGAGATTCAAAACTGCGACAACTATAATATTCAAGGGAATAGTGTACAAACTAATTTTACATTAGAGCCTTATGGTGCAACCTTTGTTGTCTTTAGAAATAGTACTTCCACCAAAATAATGACACCTACTGTTCGTAAAACGGATGTTGAAACAAAATTGATTGGTGGAGACTGGAAGGTTAGTTTTCCTCAAGGATGGGGGGCGCCAGAACAAATAATTTTCGAAAACTTATCGTCATTGCACACACATATGGATAAAGGGATAAAATATTTTTCAGGGACTGCGACCTACCAAAAAGATATAGAAATATCCGATGATTTTATTGAAAACGGAGCAAGTTATATCCTTGAGTTAGAAAAGGTATGTGAACTTGCTGAAATTTATGTGAATAACGAAAAGGCTGGAATTGTATGGAAACCACCCTATAAAACGGATATCACTAAATTATTAAAAACAGGTAAAAACACACTTAAAATAAGAGTTGCCAATCATTGGGTCAATAGACTTATAGGTGATGAGCTAGGAAAAGAGGAAGACCGCTATCTTGAACCTATTACGAGGAGACACTACGATGAGAAAAGTGAGCAGGTGCTCCTGCCTTCTGGTTTGATTGGTGAGGTGAACATAATTAAAACAATTTTAAATTAAGAATAGATGACAAAGATTAAGAATAGTACAGCAGTTCTGTTTTTTATACTGATAGTATCGGCCTGTGGAAAAGCACAACAACCGAATGTACTTTTAATTATAGCAGATGATTTGGGGTATAACGATTTGGGCTGTTATGGCGTAAAGGATTTTGAGACACCAAATATTGACCGTATTGCGGCTAGAGGTATACGTTTTACAGATGGTTATGTCACTGCACCACAATGTGGCCCTTCACGTGCAGGGTTGATTACAGGGTTAAGTCAGGCTCGATTTGGAGTAATGGATAATCACCAAGATAATGGTTTGCCATCTTCTGAGGTAGTTAAAATATTGCCTGAACAGATGAAGGAACAAGGCTATGTAACTGGTATGGTTGGGAAATGGCATATCGGTTTTCATGATATTCAGAAAGATCGATCCAAGAGTCATACTAGAAAAGGTAATGCCCCTTGGGAGCGCGGGTTTGATTATGCCTTTAAAATTTTTGCAGGGAGTTCACAGTATTTTCCTTATGCAACTCCAGATTTTCGTTCAAAAATTGGATGGATCAAGCACCTGCAAGAAAAAAAAGAAGGCAGTGCAGAAGCAGTTTATCTTTCGGATTTACCAAAAGACACGTATACGACGGATATTTTTACCGATCGTGGTATCGATTTTGTCAAGCGACATAAAAAGGAGCCATGGTTTTTGTATCTTTCCTATACTGCACCGCATGGTCCTATGCAACCCAAACCTGAAAAACTTAAAAAATACAAGCATATTAAAAATGGGGTACGTCGAAAATTTGTAGCAATGATGGAATCTCTTGACGAAGGGATCGGTAGAATGCTAAATACGCTGGAAGAGACTGGGCAATTGGAAAACACAGTGGTTTGGTTTCTTAGTGATAATGGAGGGGTAGCGGTCAATTCTAAAAATTGGAATGGTTCGCGTTGTGATCCGTTTTCAGGTGCTAAAGGAGATGTTTATGAAGGTGGAATTCGTGTGCCGTTTATGGTTTCTTGGCCAGGAAAATTACCTGAAGGAAAAGTAGTGTCGGATCCAATTACTTCTCTGGATTTATTGCCAACCTGTTTGGCAGTGGCTGGAAAAGAAAAGGTTGCGGATATTCATGAAGGTCGTAACTTGTTGCCTTGGTTATCCGGGGATGTTTCTTACCCATCTAAAGATTTGTTCTGGTCTTGGCGTGGAGATTACCATGCAGTCCGAATGGATAACCTAAAAGAAATACGAAATGGTAGACCGACTATGGCTGTTGATGGAACCGAACTTCCGAAACATAATTTTGTTGATTTAAAGGTCAATCCTACTGAACTAGCCGGAGAACATGCTTTACAGAACAAGAAGAAAGAAAAAAAGCTTGCCAAACGACTAGATTCTTGGTTAGATGACTTGAAGAAGGATGCAAAAAAATTAACTCCATCTGAAAAATAAGAATGACACCACAATAATTCCAAATTAATTGTTTTGCAATCAAATAGATGATCAGCTAAAATTAACATCTTCTACAATATTCATAGTTGAATAGTAGAAGATGTTTTTTTTGGGTAAATAAATTTTTTTAGTTGAATGGAACTCTGTTTTATTGTTTTGTAGTATTATGTGTAAAAAAGTACAACATTGTTTTTTTTGAGAACAGGCTTTTTTATTCTAGTTCATAGATTTAACTTTTCACAATCACATTTCAGAATCATAAAATAAAAGGAACTTTATAATTATATTAGAATGAACATTTTAAAATTTATTAAAATAACAATATTTTTTCTGTTGATAGCAAATGTATTTACGGCCAGTGCTTTTGAGAAAAGTGAGCTCCTAAATTCAAAAACAGATTTAAAAGAAAAAAAACCTAATTTTTTAATTATTAGTGTAGATGATGTCAGTTGGTTTGAGCACAGTGTTTACGGAACTTCCAATGTGCCAACTCCAAATGTTGATCGAATAGCAAGAGAGGGGATTATATTTAACAATGGTTATGTAAGTGCGCCTTCTTGTGCTCCTGCTCGTGCATCTATGCTGTCTGGTAAGCATTTTTGGGAGTTAGAACAAGGAGCTTTTATGCAAGCTTTCTTTCCACAAAAGTTTGTCACTTATCCTCAGGTTCTAAATGCAAATGGTTATGAAACATGTTCTGTTGGAAAAAACTGGGGTCCGGGAATTTCACCTAGTCAAGTTGGGCATAACTCGCGTACCGTTGCTGGTGATAATTACAACCGTTTTATGCGAGAAGACGCCAAAGAAACGAAATATTTGTACCCTAGAGATTATGTTGCAGGATTAAAGAGTTTTCTTTCTGAACGCAGTGCTGACAAGCCTTTTTGTATTTGGGCAGGTATCTTTGAACCTCACGGTTCTTGGATGAAAACGAATGAGGCTATTACAAAGACAAAATCTGAATTCGGAATCGACGTTAGGAAGTTAAAATCGGACTACTATAACGCTAAAGGAAACTCTACCAAGCCAAGTAAACAAAAACTTGGTTTTTTTTATGAAATGCTTCATTATGATAGAACTGTTAAAATGATGCTTGATGCCATGGAAGAGAAAGGATTTCTAGACAATACGATGGTCATTTTTATAGGAGATAATGGAACTTTTATCCGTGGAGATAATCCGAGTGGTTTTGCACTTAACAAAGTAGGGGCAAATCAGACCCCAAGAGGAAAGGCTTCTGGTTATGATGCAGGGGTTCATGTTCCTTTCTTTTTAATGTGGAAGAACCGAACTTCAGGAGGTAGAGTTGTAGATGATTTCGTATCAGCTGTCGATATTGGCCCTACTATACTTGATGCCGCAGGACTTGCTATTCCAAAAGAGATGAGCGGTAAAAGTATGATGAAAATAATCGATTCAAAAGCATCGGGTCAAATTGATGCAAGTCGCGATATTATGATGACCGGTATGGAACACCATTCTGTAAATGAGCTATTACCAGCCTGCCGAAATATTCGTGACAAACGATTCGAGTATATCATTCATTTTGAAAATGATGGTGAGGAGTTTTATGATCTTGAAAAAGATCCTTGGGAGACAAATAATTTAATTAACAATCCAAAATATCAATCAGATATTACCCGTCTTAAGACAAAAATGAAGAAGATAGGGGTTGAACAAGGAGATCCTCGTTTTACTGGAGATATGGCTTTATTCAACCACACACATGAATATTGTGATGAGTACAAAAATGCCAAATCAAGTAAAAAATGGCAAAAGAGTTTTGCTCGTTCCTATGCCGAAGGTTTAAAGGCAGTAGGTTTGCCTCCAGTGCCATAAAATTAGGTAGGTGTATTGCTTTTTTTAGTGAAATCAACAGGTTGAAATAGTAAAAAGTAATTTGAGATAAATAGATTTTAAGTAAGAATAATCAGTGGTGCCGTGGATCGGTACATATGATAATAAATTAAAGAAACAGAAATGAAACGAAGAGACTTTATTCATAAAACGACTTTGATGACAGGTTTTTTAACTGTTACACCCCATCTTTTCCATGCTGGAAATGATTCTCTAAAGAACAACAATGCTGATTATGTTGGTGATCTAGAAAAATTTGTGCTACCGAGTGATGCCTCAAAAATATTTAAGGTAGATGATTATGGGGCCAAAGGAGATGGGCGAACAGATGACACTCCTGCAATTCAAAGAACTATGAATGCAGCTATAAAAAAGCCAGGGAGTGTGGTGTTGTTCTCAGCCAAAACATATAGGTTGACTCATAAAACGAAAAAATTTGCTTTACGTCTAAATAATGGAGAGAATATGATTATCCATGGAAATGGAGCTACATTGCTAATTTCTCCCGATACGCTTGCGTTGGATATTAATAATTGTAAAAATGTAATGGTTCGTGGGTTTATTATAGATTATAGTCCATTGCCATTTATGCAAGGAACGGTGTATGATGTAAATGCTCAAGAAGGTACTTTCACGATGGAAGTACATAAAGGATATCCTATTCCTTCGGACGCTCCATTCAATTCAAAACTTTTTGGAGGACCTCAGATGATAGATGGTAAAGTAAAAATGAACAATGGTAAAAATGCGTTGGGAAGAGGCTGGGGTGTAATTATGGAACCCAAACGTAGAAGGTTCAAGCGAGATGTGATGAACGCATGCCGTATTCGGGATTATGATATCCTGAAATCTAAAGCGGGGAAACGAAGAGTAAAACTTAAATTACACGAACTTTCAGCAAAAAATATAGCTGATATTGAAATAGGGGATAGATTTGTCCTGCCTTTGGGGATGCATGCTGGTGGTGTAATGCATATTACGGGTGGTATGGAGAACACCCTTGAGGATATAACTGTTTATTCTTGCCCGAGTTTAACTTTCGGAGCAAAACAAACAGAACGTGCTGTTTTTAGAGGGATTCGTGTGATTTTTAAACCAGATAGTGACAGGTTGATTACTTCCTGTGCAGATGGTTTCCATTTTAGACAAAATAGACGAGGTTCTATTATTGAAGATTCTTTGATTGAAGGCCAAATTGACGACAGTATTAACATTTACTGTAGTGCAAATAGTATTAAGAAAGTGATTTCTCCAAAAAAATATGTACTCAATAACGGAACTTTGATTCAAAAAGGGGATGTTCTAGAGGCATTTGAACCTTTAAAAGGGAATAGTTTAGGAAGAGTTAAAGTAGTCTCAATAAGCATAGCAAAAAGAGATTATACTGTGGAACTAGATCAACCGATCAAAGGGCTAACGGCTTCTAATAATCGTAAAAAAGGTCAGGTTTTTTATAATCGAACTGCATCAGGAGCTGGTTATATTATTAGAAATAATACATTTCGTTACCATCGTAGATACGCGATGTTTCTTAAACCTGCAAATGGACTTGTTGAAGGAAATAAAATTTATGGTCTAAATGGTGAAGGAATTGTGGTTGCCAATGGTGTTGCCAATGGGAACCTTCCTCGCTCAGCGGAAGGCCCTTATCCAGAAAATGTAATCATAAGGAATAATTATATTAAGGATATTGAAAATACCGGGATTGAAATCAGAAATCGTGTTTTTCCAAGAAAGACAGGCGATGGTCGTGTTGTAGATGGTGTAATTATAGAAAATAATACGATAGAAGAATGGAACGGAACTGCAATATGGATGGGGGCAGTTAAAAATGCTGTTCTTACAAATAACAAAATTGGTCCTGTTAAAATAGGTAAGGAAGGCATTCCGGTAAAAATGGAAAATTGTGGTGATATTTCTATCAAAGGACTTATGATTAATGGAGAAAATATTCATTCTACAGATACTAGTGCTATTGTGATAGATAATAAAAGTGATAGCGAGACTATTCAGTTTGAAGGTTAAAGTTCGTCGGTTCGAAATTATTCAGTCTAATTGATCAATAAAAAAAACAATTGAATTTTAAGCGCTATATCGAATCTTGTAAAGGTTATTTATAAGAATTGATATAGCGTTTTCTTGTATCGTTTAATAAGGAATTACTTTGCATGTTTTATTTTTTTAGGTGTGATTTCTGTGGTTTAAATACTTTTTAGGGTTGTTTTCTAATGAGTTGTGTAAAAAAGCACAAAAGTAATTTTTTAGAGAACAGTCTTCCCTACTCAAGTTTCTAGATTTAGACTTTATAACTAGCAATATTTGTTTTTATACCGAAATGTTAGTGAATATAAAGATGAATTTTATGATGAAACGCATACTACAAAACCTGTTTTTTTTAGTCGGGATAATTACGGCTGGAGTTGCCCAAGAAAGAAAGGCTGACGCCCCTAATGTGATTGTTATTCTTATGGATGATATGGGTTATGCTGATCTCGGAATTTATGGTCAAGAAAAAGATACAAATACACCCTACCTTGATCAGCTTGCTCTTGATGGAGTTTTGTGTACTGCAGGGTATATTACAGCCCCACAGTGTGCTCCTTCTCGTGTGGGATTGCTTACCGGAAAACATCAGCAACGAGCTGGATTTGATGCAATACCCGATCTTCCTATGGGATTGGATCAGGTAACTATTGCAGAGCGAATGAAAGAAGCGGGTTATGTAACTGGAATGGTTGGTAAATGGCATTTGTGTCCGGGTCATTGGTCAATTCCATGGGCATATGAAAATGAGCTAGATGAGCATATTTCAAAAGAATATCCGCGTTTTCCAGGTCAGGAGTTCCTACTAACGGATGATGGGCCAGTTGAAGAAAAATTACGTGACTATTATCCAAGTCAACAAGGGTTTGATGAATATTTTTACGGAAGGTCTCAGCAGTATTGGAGGAATTTTTCTTTAACCGGAAAAACACTTGGTACACCAATAAAATGGGAACGAGAAGAAGGCTTTCGTACGGATATTAAAACTGAAGCGGCTTTATCGTTTATTGAGCGAAATAAAACGAATCCTTTTTTCCTTTATTTGGCATACTATGCACCCCATACTCCGTTAGAATCTACACCGGAATACCTTGAACGTTTTCCTGAGGAAATGGTAGAGCGTCGTCGTTACGGTCTTTCGATGATTTCTGCGGTTGATGATGGAGTTGGGAAAATTCGAAAATTACTTCAGGAAAATGGAATTGATGAGAATACGATCATCTTTTTTCTAAGCGATAATGGTGCACCATTGGATATGACAATGGCTGATGAACCTTTTAATAAGAGATTTGCTGTATGGGACGGATCAAAGAATACACCATGGATAGGGGAGAAAGGTATGCTTTCTGAAGGCGGTATTCGAGTGCCATTTGTGGTTAGTTGGCCTGGTACTTTCAAAGGAGGCCAAGTGTGTAATCAACCCGTTTCGGCATTGGATATTATGCCAACGGCGTTAGCTGCAGCAGGGCAAAATATTCCTGAAGAACTAGATGGGGTAGATTTGATTCCTTCGTTCAGTAAAAAAGCAAATACACTACAGAATCGTGATTTGTTTTGGCGCTTTTGGGGACAGGGTGCAATGCGTCGTGATAATTGGAAATATGTTCATTTGAGTGATGGTCGTAATGCACTGTTTGATTTAAGTACGGATGCGCATGAGGCAAAAAACTTGATTGACAAATATCCTGAAAAGGCAGCCCAGCTTCAAATCGCATTAAAGGAATGGAGCAATGAATTAACGCCGCGAGGTCTAAATGCCACACCTTTGATTGAGAAGGAACAAACCTGGTACAATTTCTATCAACTTTTGGAATAAATCGAAAAGATTTAATCGCTAAGAGTTGGAAATAAAATTTAAAGAATTAAAAATTAAAGAAATGTTTAAATGTGAAAATTTAAGTAAGTACCTGAAGGCAATTGGTTTTATCTGTATATTTTTATTGGCAATAAATACGTATGCTCAACAGCAAAAAGATCAACCGAATATCGTTGTTATATATACTGATGACTGGGGATATAGTGATTTAGGAGTTCATGATATTATGAGTGATATTAAAACCCCAAATATTGATGCACTTGCTAGGGACGGGGTTTTATTTACAGATGGCTATGTCACCGCACCTCAATGTGCGCCGTCTAGAGCCGGATTTTTAACTTGTAAATACCAACAAAGTTTCGGTTTTGATGCGATTCCTTCTTTGCCATTAATAAAGGAAGAGAAAACAATTGCTAATCATTTGCAGGGTTTTGGGTATAGAACAGGAATGGTTGGAAAATGGCATCTAGGTGTACATGCTTTGGGAGTCGAATGGGCTCAAGAAAATTATCCTGAAGCTATACAAAAGAAAGGAAGAAGAGAGATGGTCAATTTGGATCTTATTCCTGAAAAGGTAAAGGAACCATTTGCGCCAGCTAACCGCGGCTTCGATGAATACTATTGGGGACGTAGTAGAGATTATATCATCAATTTCCCACCTTATCAAGACACCGAATTTGGAGAAGAAATTAGTTTAAAGGGAGATCGAGTAGATCAAAAAACAAAAGCGAGTCTTTCTTTTATTCAAAGAAATGCTAATAAAGAGAAACCATTTTTTTTATATACAGCATATTATGCTCCTCATAACCCTGTAACACCTAGTAAGTTTTATTTGAATCAAATTCCACCAATGGAATCTGAACAAAGGCGAAAAGGTTTGGCACTTATGTTGGCAGTTGATACTGGTGTTGGAAAAATAATCAAAAAATTAAAAGAACTAGATGTCTATGAAAATACAATAATTGTATTTGCTAGTGACAATGGAGCTCCATTAGCACAATTCCTTGACACTCCAAATGGTAAAATTTCAGAGTCTTATGTTGATGAAGATCACCCAAAATACACAAGTGATATGCATCTGAGATGGAATGGCTCTGACAACAAACCTTTAAATGGTGATAAGGGACTGCTTTCAGAAGGAGGTATACGTGTTCCTATGATTGTTTCTTGGCCTAAAGAAATAAAGTCTGGTCAAGTTTGTGATAAACCTGTAAATACACTCGACTTGGCGAAAACGTTTTTGAGTGCGGCTGGAGATGTAAGCAGTTTGCCAAATCTAAATGGTGTTGATCTTTTGCCTTATCTAAATGGTCAGGATAATACAGGTTTGTTAGAAAGGCCTTTGTACTGGAGGTTTTATACTCAATCAGCCATCCGAAAAGGGAATTGGAAATTACTTAGGGTTTCAGATAAAATGGAGTTTTTATTTGACTTAAAAGAGGACAAAGAAGAAAAAAACAATCTAATAGAAAAATATCCTAATGAAGCCAATGAACTTAGAAAAGCTCTTAAAACATGGGCTAAAAAAGAAACTTCCGCGAGGGTTTTACCAAAAGGGAAACTCCTTCCACCAGAAACGATGAAGTATCATCTTTATTTCCCTCAGAGTTGATTTGAAGCCAATTGTAATGAATTAAAATAAATTAAATAAATGAACTTTTTAAAAGTATTTCATATTTTTCTTTTCCATCTGTTTTCCATCTATATGGCAAATGCGAATACTTACCCAATCCAGGATTATGGAGCAAAAGGGGACGGTATTACGGATAATACCCAAATTATTCAGGATGTAATAAATAAATGCTCTGAGAGTGGTGGAGGAAAGGTAATATTTGATTCAGGAGTGTATATGTCAGGAAGGATTGACCTCAAAAGCAATATTACCATTGAACTTAGACAAAATGCGGTTTGGAAAGGTATTGCAGATACATCTGCTGCTGTATATGCCGACGTAAAGGAAGAATTTATTTTTGAAAGTAACAGAGCTTTTATCTTTGCCAAAGGTCAGGAAAATATTAAAATAACTGGAGTTGGTACTATACATGGTAACGGGCAAAATCATGATGTATTTGTTCCAGGAGTGGGAGTTTTAAGGAGGAATAGACCCTATGGTATTTATTTCTGGAATTGTAAAAATATTGTAGTAGAGGGAATAAAAATCCAAAACACAGCATTTTGGGCTCAAAGATATTTTGAATGCGATAATTTGACCATCAGAAATATTCAGGTATATAACCACTCGAATATGAACAACGATGGTTTGGATATTGTGGATTGTCATAGAGTCATGATCTCTAATTGTTTGATTGATTCCGAGGATGATGCACTTTGCTTTAAGTCCGAATCTGATTATGGTGTTGAAGATGTAGTTGTGTCAAACTGTATTTTTAGTTCTCATGCCAGCGCTATAAAATTTGGAACCGCATCAAGTGGCTATTTTAATCGAATTAATATTTCCAATTGCATTATAAAACCTTCCTTAGAAAGAACAACCCATCATCCATATCAATTGACAAATGGGGTAAGAGGAATTCTTTTACTCGCTACTGATGGAGCAACATTAGAGAACATAACAATTTCTAATATTATCATGGACGGAGTGCTATCTCCAATTACTGCTAGAATCGGTGACAGAAATCGTGTTTGGAGACCTGAGATTGAAGGGAATAGAAAAACCATTAAAAAGCCAATATTTAGAGGCGTTGAAATCTCTGATATTAAAGCTGTAAATGTGGGATCTGTTGGGAGTTCAATTATTGGTCAATCGGATAATTATATTTCAAATTTTACTTTACGAGATATAGAGATTTATCTAAGAGAAGAAGGTTCTGATGGGGATGAAATTGAAATTAAAGCTAGCCAGAAACACGGTTTCCTTTCAAAAGCAAAAAATTTACCAGCCTATGGACTTTATGTGAAACATGCTAATAATATGGATATCCGAAATTTTAAAGTACATAGTACTAGAAAAGATATTCCTGAGTTTTGCTTGTGTTTTGATAAGGTCAATGGCGCTTATATAGAAGGGACAAAATTCTTTCACCCTACGATCAAACCAAAAAGACTCGTGCAAATTGTCAATTCTTTGGATATAGATTTTAAACAATAAGTCTTTCGGAAATCTCATAAAATGATCAATGCATCTAAATAACATCAACATATTATAATTTTATTTTAAACATATGAAACAATTACTAATCTTCCCTTTTTTTATTGTCCTAAGCACATTAGGCACTTCTTGTACGAATCCAGAAGTTAAACAACCCAATATCCTTTGGATAATCGCTGAGGATCTCAATCCGGTGCTTGGTTGTTATCAGGACGAAATTAACTCGGGTTTTACACCAGCAGTGGATGGGTTGGCATCGGAAGGTGTGCTTTTTAAAAGAGCATATGCTACTGCTCCCGTATGTTCTGCCAGTCGATCTGCATTTATTACGGGTGTTATGCAAACAACCTTGGGGACACATAACCATCGTTCCAGTCGTACAACAGATAACGTAGTGGTACCTGAAGAGCTAAGAATTTATTTACCAGAAGGCGTAAAAACGATTCCTGAGTTAATGAAAGAGCAGGGGTATTTTACCTTTAGTAATAATAAAGATGATTATAATTTCCACTATAACCGACATGATTTATATGATGTAGGAACAAGGAAAAATTATAAAGTAGGTATGAATGGATGGCAAGGTAATATGCCCTCCTCTTTACTTTCATGGACAAAAAATGTGTGGAATTCTAGGCCGGACAAAAAGATGCCATGGTTTGGTCAGATTGAACTGTGGGGAGGGAAAAAAGATTCAAAACATGTTCGTGAGGGTCAAAAATTAGAAGATTATGACGTAGAATTACCTCCTTATTTTCCAGATATCCCATCACAACGACAAGCATGGACGGAACATTATAATGCTGCACGTGGATCGGATACACAGGTAGAAGCTATATTAAAGCAGTTGGAAGCCGATGGCGAGTTAGAAAATACGATTGTTTTTTTCTTTTCGGATCATGGAAGTCCATCCTCATTGCGCCACAAACAATTCTGTTATGAAGGAGGGATGCAGGTGCCACTAATTATTGCAGGTGCTCATAAAGCCATTAAACCAGGAAGCAGTGTGAATAATTTAGTTTCATTGTTGGATGTTAGTGCAACAACACTGGCTTTGGCTGGAGGTTCTATACCAGATCATTTTGATGGCCAAGATTTATTTTCTGATGATTATCAAACTGTTGATTATGTTATTGGAGCCCGAGATAGATGTGATTATACGATAGACCATATTCGAACTGTAAGAACGGATCAGTACCGATATATTCAAAATTATTTTCCGGAGAGAACAATGATGCAGCCTAGCTACCGTGACAACAAACCTATTGTGTTGGATTTTAAGAAAGCGCGTGAAGATGACTTACTTACCCCTTATCAAGAAGAACATTGGTTTGGAAAACGTCCAGAAGAGGAACTTTATGATGTAGCCAAAGATCCGCATCAGATGCATAATCTAGCTCTAGAATCTCAGTTCAAGTCAGAACTTAAAAAACACCGTAAAATATTGAATGATTGGATTGAACGTACGGATGATAAAGGAATGTATCCAGAAGATAAAAACCAGTTAAGAGCTACCTACGAATTATGGAAAGATCGTGAGCGATTTAAAAATGCTGATGTGAATCCTGAATATGATGAGTTTAAATAGTAAAATAAAGAACAATCAGTATTGGGTAAAATTCTAAAAACTCAAATCTCGGGATATAATTTATAGACTCAATTAAATTGATAATTAATACGAATCAACAAAACCAAACAAACATGAAGACATTAAATTTTTTTAAAAGCAGTATAAAGGTTATTGCCTTTGTCAGTTTAACTATTTTGCAAATGAATGCCTTTGCTCAGGGCCAAACGGATGAACCAAATATCATTGTTATTTATACAGATGATTGGGGGTATAGTGATATAGAAAACCATAATATTAAGGATGATATTATAACTCCAAAAATTAAAGAACTTGCAGAAAGTGGGGTGTTAATGACTAATGGGTATGTTACGTCACCTCAATGTGCTCCGTCAAGAGCTGGGTTTTTAACTTGTAAATATCAACAACGTTTTAATTTTGATGCGATTCCTTCTTTACCACTAAGGGTTGAGGAGAAAACGATTGCCGATTATTTGAAAAGTTTTGGATATAAAACGGGTATGGTTGGGAAATGGCACCTTGATGTAGACCCTTTCAGTGCTGACTGGGCTCATGAATTTGCACCTCATGCCGTATACCCTCAAGGGGGGACAGAGAAAGTTGATATGGACTTAGTGTCAGCTGATCTAAAAGAGCCATATAACCCAGGTAACCGTGGATTTGACGAGTATTATTGGGGAACTAGAAACAATTATTTAGTGAATTTCCCTCCCTATGAAAACACTGTTTCAGGAGAGGAGATCAGTGTTGGTGGAAGTCGCGTAGATCAAAAGACAAATGCTAGTTTAGATTTTATAGAAAGAAATGCAAATCAAGATGAACCATTTTTTCTTTACACAGCATACTATGCTCCTCATTCACCATTAAATCCATCTAATAAATATTTAAACCAAATTCCTGCCTCAATTGAATCAGATGTAAGAAGAAAAGGACTTGCTCTTATGTTAGCGGTTGATACCGGGGTTGGACAAATAATTGATAAATTGAAAGAACTGGATATTTATGAGAATACCATCGTGATTTTTGCCAGTGACAATGGAGCTCCTATTACTCAGTATATTTACGACAGCAATGATATTAGAGTTGGACGTTCGTATGTAGATGAAGATCATCCAGATTTTGAAGAAGGTATGCGTCTTGTATGGAATGGTTCTGACAATGCACCTTTAACCGGAGATAAGGGAATGCTTTCTGAAGGAGGTATTCGCGTTCCAATGATGATATCTTGGCCGCAAAAAATAAACGGCAATCAAACATTTACAAGAAATGTCTATACGCTTGATTTAGTGAAAACTTTCTTGACGGCTGCAGGTGATGTTAGCGCATTACCAGAACTTGATGGACTTGATCTTCTTCCCTTCTTAACTGGTGAGGAAAATTCTTCAGTCTTGGCAAAGCGTTCTATTTTTTGGAGATTTTATACGCAAACAGCAATACGAAAAGGAAGATGGAAATTACTTAGAGTTTCTGATGAAACAGAGTACCTTTTTGATTTGAATACAGATAAAGAGGAGAAAATCAATTTAATTGAGCAATACCCACAAAGAGCCATCAATCTTAGAGAAGAATTAGCTGACTGGGCTGCTACAACAAGCTTCCCAAACCTGCCAACTGAACCAAGAACAGGTGCGGAAAGCATGAAATACGAGCTTTATTTCGGAGGGCAGGATATCATGGTTAACGTAATGAGTGAATTGGCCGTGCAAGAAAATTCATTGAAGGCATATAGAGATGGAGATGTACTTCATGTAATTTCAGATAAAACGACTACCAATATTACCGTATTGGATTCTTTTGGAGCTGTTGTTCTTGAAATAACGGATGGACAAACTTCTGCGAATATATCAGGATTGCCTGTAGGTGTTTATACAGTATATGTAACAGAAGATAATGAGGTTAATTATACTAAGGTGTTGCTTTAATAAGATAAACTAAGAATGTCTTTTATATCAATTGAAAATTACTGATTTTTTTTAAAAAACAAACCCCTGTCGCGATTCAGATGGGGGTATTGACAAGTTATAGAATCTAAACGATTGAATATTAACCTAATAAATAGGAAATGAAAATGACGAGATTGAAGTTTTTTAAAAGTTGTATAAAAGTTATTGCCTTTGTCAGCGTTATTCTTACACATGTGGAGTCCTTGGCGCAAGCACAATCGGACGAACCTAATATCATTGTGATTTACACCGATGATTGGGGATATAGCGATGTAAGTATCCATGATATTTTGGATGATGTGGCTACTCCAAATATTGATGCGCTTGCTCAAAGCGGTGTGTTGTTTTCAGACGGTTATGTAACCTCTCCTCAATGTGCTCCTTCAAGAGCTGGGTTTTTAACTTGTAAATATCAACAAAGTTATGGTTTTGACGCCATTCCTTCTTTACCATTGAATGATGAAGAGAAAACTATAGCTGATCATTTGAAAAGTTTTGGCTATAAAACGGGAATGGTTGGAAAATGGCATCTTGATATAGATCCTTGGAGCGTTGAATGGGCAGAGGAAAATTATCCTGATGCTATTTATAAAGACGGAAATAGAGATAAAGTAGATGTAGATGCCATTCCATTAAATTTACAAGAACCCTATTTTCCTGGTAATCGCGGGTTTGATGAATACTATTGGGGAACAAGAAATAGTTATTTAGTTAACTTTCCTCCACATGAAGATTCGGAATCTGGTGAAACTATTTCTGTAGGTGGTGACCGTGTTGACCAAAAAACAGATGCGAGTATCGATTTTATTGAAAGAAATGCGAATAAAGACGCGCCTTTCTTTTTATATACCGCCTATTATGCTCCTCATACTCCCCTAACTCCAACTGATAAATATTTGGATCAAATTCCAGACATGGATTCAGAAGTAAGACGTAAGGGACTTGCTCTTATGTTAGCTGTTGATGAAGGTGTTGGACAAATAGTTCAAAAATTAAAAGACTTGAATATTTATGACAATACGATTGTAATATTTGCGAGTGACAATGGTGCTGTAATCACTCAGTATCTTGATGCCCCAGGTGGTGGTAGAGCTGCATATTCATATGTTGATGAGAATCACCCTCTATATACCGATGGGATGAATATTACTTGGGACGGTTCGGATAACAAACCATTAAACGGAGACAAAGGTATGGTTTCGGAAGGAGGTATTCGAGTTCCTATGGTGATGTCATGGCCAGGTAAAATTAACGCTGGTCAAACGAGTAACAAACCTGTCAATACACTTGACTTGGCTAAAACACTGTTGAATGCCGGGGGAGATGTTAGTACATTGCCAGAACTGGAGGGAGTTGATCTTCTTCCTTATTTAAATGGAGAAGATGATGATGATTTGTTAGTAAGACCCTTGTTTTGGAGATTTTATACGCAAACAGCCATCCGAAAAGGAAAGTGGAAATTACTAAGAGTTTCGGATGAAATGGAGTTCCTTTTTGACTTGAACGAAGACAAAGAAGAAAAGAACAATCTTATTGAACAATATCCAGAAACTGCGGAGAGCCTTAGAGATGAATTGATAGTTTGGGTGGGCACTCTTTCTCCAACAGGTCTACCTGATGGTCCTCTCACCGGTGCAGAAACGATGAAGTATGAATTGTATTTCAACGATGACTCCCTTAGTGTATTCAATGACCTGGACAAAGTGAATAATATGTTTAAGGTGTATCGCGATGGAGATTTACTATATATAATATCCCAAAAAAATATTACCAACGTTTCTTTGATTGATTCTTTCGGAAGAGTTGTGAAGGAAATACCTGACGGGCAAACCAAAATAAATATATCTGGATTAGCAAAAGGTGTTTATATAGTAATTGCTAAAAATCAAAACAAGATGCAGGCGATTCAGGTTGTACTATAGTCACATAATAGATAAAATTCCTTTTGAAGCATCCTTGAGTTTTTAACAGGTTCTTTTTTGTGGAACCGTCGGTTAACGCTTTTAAAATTAAATAAATGAGAACAATTATAAATCTTATTAGAATCTCAATGATTCTATTTGTATTTTTTCCAATGACAGTTTCAGTTGTTTTCGCCGCTGATTATTATGTCAAGGATTATGGAGCCGTTGGAGATGGTACAACAGACGATTTACCTGCGTTAATGGAAGTTATTGAAGACTTTATTAATGACAATTCTCCCTCTACCTTGTATTTTGAATCAAATAAAGTATACCGTTGTATTCCTACTGAGGAGCACATACTTTTCAGAATGAATAATAAGCAAAACAAAACAATTGTAGGTAACGGTTCAGAGATTTTAGGAGATGTAGATTTATTAGGATTCGAATTAAGAAATAGTGATAATATTGAAGTAAGTGGACTTACTTTTGATTATAATACACTAAGCTGGACACAAGGAAAAGTGACTGCTGTTGATCCAATCGAGGGGAGTTTTGTTATGGAGATAGAGGCAGGATATCCTATGCCGGTTGGTTATACAACCCCACCACCAACGAATCCATGGGGTATGATATGGGGACCTACTGGTTATGAGATAAAAGACGAAATTGTATGGACGGACCAACGCATTCTTCTTGGGGGAAGGAGTGTTAAAGTTATCGTTCGAGAAAATAATAAGACAAAGTTGGATAACATGGAGATAAATGACCGTTTTACAATGGATATTGTTGCCAAAATAAAGTCATTCAATCATATCATCAGTAGTAAAAATATCACCTTTAGAAATTGCACCTATTATTCGGGGCGAGCACAGGTGTTTGTAGGTAGGACAAACACAGGGAAATTACACCTAGATGGTGTGGAGATTAGAAGAAGACCAGGTACTACCAGATTGCTTTCCGCTTATAGAGGAGGACTTATATGGTTTAATAACCGAATGGGGCCTATCATTGAAAATTGCTACGTAGAAGGCATTTGCGATGATGGGATCAATATGTATTCCTACTATGCTTATGTAAATGAAAAATCTGGTGATGACCAATTTACACTCCATAGAACAGATAATATGCAAGTGGGAGATACATTGGTTTTTGTGAATATGAATGAAGGTAAGGAACTTGGTAGAACTAATATTGCAACTTTAAATGATGATGTTGTAACAACTACAAGCGATATATTGAATGTAGTGGCAGGTGAGACGGACGCTAAAACAACAACTTACGTGATGAACTTGAATATTTCAAATTCAATGTATGAAATACGTAATAATACCTTTAGAGATCATAGGCGTTTTGCCATTCTCTGCCGAACAAGAGATGGTGTTATTGAAAATAACAATGGTGATAATACAGGAGGTGGTTTGGTTATAATGAATGAGATTAATTCTTTTGATGAGGGACCATTTCCAGGGAATATAGTTGCTAAAAATAATTCTTTCACAAATATTAGAAGGTGGCCATTGCGAATTCATGCAGCAACCTGGGCATCCACACCTGATAAATTGGTGAGTGATATTCGACTGATTAATAATACCTTTAGTTCAAGTACCGAAGGGGAACATGTTGCTAGTATCGAAAATGCTCGTAACATAGAGTTAATCAGTAATACATTTTTGGATTTTGAAAATGACGGTATAGAACTGATAAATTGCGATAATATTATTTTTGATTGTGAAAACACCTTAAATAATACAACTATTGCATCTGTAAATGACTTAACGATAGGTAAGATGGATGCATCCGATGTTATATTTGATTGTAGCCTATCTGTAGAAGTCGATGAAAAGAAGAACCAACTTTTTAAATTTTGGAAAGAAGGTGGTTTTTTAAGAGTGTCAACGGATATTAAAAATTATGAAGGTCATTTGTATGATATACATGGGCGAAAGTTGAATAATACCTTATTTAATAATAAAAATCTACTTGATATTTCAAGTATCAATCCAGGCGTTTATATAGTATATATATCAAGTAGTGGGTATAAACAAACTTCTAAAATCATCTTATAGTATTTTGGATTGTATTAAGGTACTGGTTTCTTAATCAAAAGCCCCATGAAAAAAAATAGAAATTTTCTTTCACGGGGCTTTTTTAGCTCTTTACGGTTGAGTTGGTAAAGGGGCTTTGGTTTGGATTATGTTATTTGGTGTTTTCTTATGAAACTTTTCTAGGTTTTATAGGGTACATGGCAGTTGTTGTTGATATGCATTGAAAAACAGACATATGATCAACTAAAAGTACAAAGATGGTTTTTTTGAGTACAATAATTTTTTACTGAATGCTATAGTTTTATAGTTAACTACAAACTTATAAACTATAAACCAATGAAAAATTATTTAATTAACAGAAGAAAAACAATTGCAAACTATCTGAAAATCATGATGATTCTATTCGTGTTTTTTCCAATGACAACTTCGGTGGTATATTCCCAATTAGAAGTCTATGTTCAAGATTATGGAGCTACAGGAGATGGTACGACCAATGATCTGTCTGCAATAGAGCAAGCCATGGATGTTTTTCTGGCAGATCCAGAAGCACAAGCGACCTTGTATTTTGAACCAGAAAGTGTGTATCGTTGCATTAATAATACGGATTTAGATAAAACACTGTTCAATCTATCGAATCAAAAGAATAAAAAAATTCTTGGTAGAGGAGCAACAATAATCGGGGACGAGAATATTTTAGGCTCACGTTTAAGTGGTTGTGAAAATATTATCATTAACGGGCTGACTTTTGATTACCAAACTACGAGTTGGACACAAGGAAGAATTACTTCGGTAGATACTTCTGAGGGGAGTTTTATTATGGATATTGACCAAGGGTTTCCTTTGCCTTTGCCATATACAACACCTCCAGCAACAAATCCTTGGGGAATGTTATGGGGGCCTACGGGAGATGAGATTAAGAAAGAATTGATATGGACAGATCAGCGTGAGCTTTTAGGAGGCAGTAGTGTAAAGATCACTGTGAGAAATAATAGTAAAATCCATTTGGAAGCGATGGAAATAAACGACCGATTTACCATGGATATTGTCGCTAAAACAACTGCTTTCAACCATATCATCAGCAGTGCAAAAATTGTCTATAAGAATTGTAATTACTATTCTGCTAGAGCCCAGGTGTTTATGGGGAGATTGAATACAGGAAGCTTACGTTTGGATGGTGTAAATATAAGAAGAAAGCCAAATTCAGGTCGATTGATTTCCGGTTATAGAGGAGGTTTTATCTGGTTGAATAACCGAGTAGGACCCATTATTGAAAATTGTCTTGTAGAAGGAATTTGTGATGATGGTGTGAATATGTATTCCTACTATGCCTATGTAGACGATATGCAAGGGAACGATAGTTTTACGCTTAACAGAACTTCAAATATGCAAGTAGGTGACACGCTAGTTTTCATGAATATGAAAGTAGGTAAAGAGCTTGGTAGAACGCGGATCAAAACAATAGATTTAGATAATAATTACGTAACTACAGAGGATGGAGTTGTCGATGTGACAACTTGTGCTAATGGGAATTGTTCGGATAAAAATGACGAGGAGAAAACCTATGTAATGAATTTAAATATTTCAAATTCAGGATTCAGAATTCGTAATAATATATTCAGGAATCATAGACGTTATGCTATTTTATGTCGTAATAGAGATGGTATTATTGAAAATAATACAATTAATAATACTTCAGCGGGTGTCGTTATTACAAATGAAGTGCATGCGTTTCAAGAAGGACCGATTCCTGGTAATATAACCGTAAGGGATAATTTAATCACCAATATTAGAAAATGGCCTTTAAGAATTACGGCCGAGTCCTATGCTAATATACCTGATAAATTGGTAGATGATATTAGAATTGAAAATAACACCTTTAGGTCTTATGCAGATGAATTTGTAGCTAGTATTCGTAACACTAAAAATGTAAAACTTACCGGGAACTTTTTTTATGAAAATTCAGAGGATGAGAGTAAGAAAGGGATACAAGTAATAAATTCAGAAAATATTATTTTCAATTGTGGGAATCAATTAAACAATTCAGATATAACTATTGTTAACGATGACTTTACTATAGTCAATACTGAAGAATCTGAAATAATATTTGACTGTAGTGGTTCTTCAACTCAAGGGAAATCGCTTAGTATAAAAGAGACAGTAAGTCAAGGACTCAGATTGGTGAGAAAAGGAGACCTATTAAAAATATTCAGCGACATTGAAATCAATGAAGTTCACTTATATGACCTATACGGTCGTAAAGTGGATAATGCATTTATAAAGAATGAAAGTGCATTGAATGTGTCAGGAATAGTTCCTGGTATTTATATTATTAATATGTATGGAGATGGACTTCAACTGGTCAAGAAAATTATTCTTTAGAAATAATATTAGGTAGGAAAGACATCAATAAATGATGTAGACAGGACAAATAAAAAACAAAAATCCCAATCAAATTTTTAGCGGAATTTGATTGGGATGCTTTGTGAAATAGTATCCCTAAATAAAATGCTTGATGATGTTTGAAGGGGTGTCCATATTGCATAATTAGTGTTTTTTGGAAAAAGCTCAAACAGCGTGTCTAACTCAAATTATAGGTAGACAATTTACCGGAATTAATAAAAGCAAAAATGAAGATTAAAGAATTTAACAATGAAAATTTCTGTTTAGACAGTAAAACAGCAGAAATACTTTACAATGATTATGCAGCTAATTTACCAATTATTGATTATCACTGTCATTTGGATCCTAAACAGATAGCAGAGAATAAAAATTTCAAATCAATAACAGAGGTTTGGCTTTATGGTGATCATTATAAATGGAGAGCCATGCGAACAAACGGTATAGATGAGAAATTTTGTACCGGAAAAAACACCAATGATTGGGAGAAATTTGAAAAATGGGCTGAAACTGTTCCTGCAACCGTTCGAAATCCTTTGTATCACTGGACTCATATGGAACTAAAATCCGCTTTCAATATCACAGATTTGTTAAATAAAGAATCAGCTAAAGAGATTTATCATAAATGCAACCTCAAACTGAGTTCCACGGAATTCAAACCCCAAGATATTTTAAAACATTATAATGTAGAGCTCTTTTGTACAACCGATGACCCTATAGATGATTTAAAATACCACAAGCAGTTAGGAGAAGAGAACAATGAAATAAAAATGTTTCCTACTTGGAGGGCCGATAAAGTACTGGTTATTGACGATTCAATAAATTTTTTAAATTATATTTTAAAACTATCCGAGGTGAGTGATATAGAAATAAATTCTTATCAAACACTCTTACAGGCCTTGCAAAAAAGACACGACTATTTTTCGGAATTAGGGTGCAAACTCTCTGACCATGGTATTGAAGAGTTTTATGCAGATGAGTATACCGAAATTGAAATAAATCTCATTTTCAGGAAAAGTCTGCAAGGAATTCAAATCAGCTCTAAAGAAGCCTTAAAATACAAATCAGCAATTTTACATGATTTGGCAATTATGGATTGGGAAAAAAAATGGACACAACAATTTCATTATGGAGCCCTAAGAAATAATAACGCACGTTTATTGACAACTTTAGGCTCTGATACCGGTTTTGATTCTATAGGAGATTTAGCTGTGGCACAAAACATGTCAAAATTTTTCAATAAACTGGACGCAAAGAATCAACTTACAAAGACTATCATTTACAATCTGAATCCTAGAGATAATGAATTGGTAGCTACGATGATTGGAAATTTTCAGGATGGAACAATTAGTGGAAAAATGCAATTTGGTTCAGGATGGTGGTTTCTGGATCAAAAAGAGGGTATGGAAAAGCAAATAAATAGTCTTTCTTCATTAGGCCTACTTAGCAGGTTTATAGGAATGCTTACGGATTCTAGGAGTCTATTGTCTTATCCAAGACATGATTATTTTAGAAGAATATTATGTAATCTTTTAGCGGAAGATATCAATAAAGGGTTGATTCCAAATGATCAAAAATTAATTGGGGGTATGATAGAAGATATCTGTTATAATAACGCTAAAAACTTTTTGCAATTAGCTTAGATGCTAATTTAAGAAATGAATTTATGGTATAGTTCTTTTTCCCACACGTTTAGCGTCTTGTTCGGATTTATTTTGTTGGATTTTAGGATTATGTGTAAAAAAGTACAAGAAGAACTTATTAGAGAACATTGTTTTTGAGTCCCAGTTGATACCTTTAAACTTTATAAGCTAAACATTTTAAGATTACAAGATGATTCAAAGAAAAACATATATTTTAGTTATGATTTTTATCATAACAATTACATTTCAAAGTTGTGCACCAACGGATTCAAGTCTGGTTATAGACGCTTCTAATTATGGACTAAAAGATGGAGAGGATATTACGGTAGCGATTTCAAATGCACTAAAGGATTGTAAAAAAAAGAAGGCTTTTAAACTTGTAATTCCAAAAGGAACATATCACTTATACCCTGAAAAAGCTCAAGAAAAATATTTACATATTACCAACAATGATGATGGTCTTAAGAGAATTGCTTTTCCTATTGAAGGGTTTAAAGATTTTGAAATTGATGCACAGGGTAGTTCTTTTATTTGCCATGATTATATAGTGCCGTTTCATTTAGAAAACTCAAGTGATGTTACCTTGAAAAACTTTTCAATTGACTGGGCAATGCCATTTTATTTTCAGGCTGAAGTTGTAGCAGTTCACCCAGAAAAAAATGCTTTTGATCTAAAAGTGTTTCAAGAGTGTATTTATGAAATTCAAGGAAGTCAATTGATCTTTACAAATAAAAAAATGGTTGATAATGCTTGGATGAAAATGGCTCCACCATCGCAAAATGATGTGAGATGGACACAGGATATCAATTGGAATATATGGTTTGATAAAGAAACAAAAGCGCCTATGTTTAATGTGGAAAATCCAGCGCGTTTGTATTCTTGGAACAAGAAATTGAATAAACAAGCAACTGCAGAAGAGATTGAAGATAATATGGTACGTTTGTACGATGCCAGTAGCATGCTTCCAGAGGTAGGATGGACACTAATTATCAAGGGAAATAAAGAAGATAATCGTTTGGCTCCTGCTATAAATATCGATGATTGTAAAGATACTTATATTGATAATGTTAATGTGCATCATTCCTCTGGGATTGCTCTTATAGCTCAAAAGTCCGAAAATATAACATTGCAAAAGTATAATGTTATGTTACCAGAGAATTCTGGACGTTTGGTAAGTACAACTGCAGATGCAACTCACTTTAATGCCTGTAAAGGACTTATAAAAATGGATGATTGCATTTTTGAAAATATGCTTGATGATGCCACTAATGTCCATGGTTCATATGCTGAGGTGAAAGAATTTGTTGATGCGTATACCTTAGGTATGGCGAGAGGACATTCGCAACAGCAAGGTATGATATTCGCTAGCAAAGGAGAAAAAGTGGTCTTGGTAAATAGGAGTAATATAATGCCAATTGATACCCTTACGGTAAAGTCAGTTAAAGAAATAAATTCTACCTATTTTGAGCTTACATTTAATGAAAAGATACCAAATGTAGATCCATTGTCCATTGTAGCTGACAATGCAGACTGGCAAGCGGATGTTGTTATAACGAATTGTATTGTTAGAAATAATAGAGCAAGAAGTATATTGCTAAAGACGTCAGGTGAACACCTTGTAGAAAACAATCATTTTTATAATTGTACGTATACAGGGGTGTTAGTTTCAGGCGCAAATGTTGGCTTTTGGTACGAAAGTGGTCCCGTTACTAATTTAACTATTAGGAATAATGTATTTGAAAATATGGGGCTTGGGGCAGGAAATGCACCTGTGTTGACCATCAATGTGAATCCTGATGTGCAAGTGGAACCACCTTTTTATATCCATAAGAATATTGTGTTTTCTGATAACTTGATAAAAACTTTTAGTAGAAAGGTGATCAGTGCGGCATCTGTTGAAAATTTGAAAATTTCAAATAATACAATTGTCAGAAGTGAGAGTTACCCAGTAGTTACGAATGAAAAGGGACCCGCTTTTACTTTTTCTAAAAGCAAAAATGTCACTGTCGAGGGAAATAAATACAATTGGGGTAATACAACAAAAGTGAATGCTACGGCTTCTGAAAATGTGATTAGTAAAAACAATTTAAATATTGAAGATCTAACTTATTAATAGCGTCAAAGACTCTTTAAGTTACTATTCAATTGAAATAAAATAATTTTTTAAATATGAAAAACAAAATGAAAATTTGGCTACTTGTACTTTTTATAATTTCAGTTACGCTGACAAGTTATAATCAAGTTTCTAAAAAAAAGAAACCAACCAATGTTATATTCATTTTAACAGATCAATGGCGCGGTTCTGCCTTGGGATATGCAGGCAATGATGTGGTTCAAACACCACAATTAGATAAGTTCTCTAAAGAAGCAGTTAATTTTAAAAATGCAGTTTCTGTATTACCTGTTTGTACACCTTATCGAGCTTCTTTGATGACAGGTCGTTATCCTACATCAACAGGAATGTCTATTAATGATCTTTATTTGCCTTCTGAAGAGTATTGTATGGCAGAGATTTTTAGCGAAGCAGGGTATAACACGGCCTATTTAGGTAAATGGCATTTAGATGGTCATGGTAGAAAAAACTTTGTTGCTCCAGAGCGAAGACAAGGTTGGGAGTTTTGGAAGGGAGCGGAATGTGACCATAACTATGCAAAAGAACATTATTATGATAATGAGGATAGAACACGTCGTTTTTGGGAAGGCTATTCTACATATTCTATCGCTGATGAAGCAAATCGTTATATGCAAGAACAAGTGAGCGAGGAAGAAGCATTTTGCATGTTTGTATCTCTGTCAACTCCACATTTTCCGCATGATTCGGCGCCTGATAAATATAAAAAAATGTACCCAAGAGAGAAATTAACGCTTCCGGACAATGTGCCAGATGATATGAAAGAGTGGGCTTATAAAGAGTTACAAGGGTATTATGCCCATTGTTCTGCAACTGACAAGGCCATTGGAGATATTATCAATAAAGCAAAAGAATTGGGTATTTATGACAATTCAATCTTTGTATTTACTTCTGATCATGGGGAAATGATGGGAGCCCATGGGTACAGGCCATGGATAAAACATTTACCCTATTCGGAAGCATCGAATATTCCTTTTCTAATCTCTTATCCAGGAATGGAGAAGGCTAAAGGAAAAACAGCAGAAGCAGCCATTACTACACCGGATATTTTACCTTCATTACTTTCGTTATGTGATATTGATATTCCAGAAAGTATCGAAGGATATGACCTGTCTGATATAATGAAAGATCCTTCTAAGGATATTGAAAGAGCAGCCTTGTACATGAATCCTACCCCATTTGGGATAGCATTTCCTATTGATGAGTACAGGGCTATCAGAACGGCAAGTTATACCTATGTAAAAACGCCAAAAGGACCAAGTATGCTATTTGATAACCGAAAGGATCCAACACAGATCCATAACCTGGTGAATCAAAAAAGCTTGCGTAAAGTGCAGTCTAGATTGGATAAAGCAATGACAAAAGAATTGATACGAATTGGAGATGAGACCATAAAACCAAGAGATCATTACCTAAAAAAGTTTGGATATTATGGCAAGGAACAATTTAGAACAGATTATCATATTGCCAATGCAAGAGATGTAAAGGTTGTAATTACACCAAATGGATCATTTCCTATTGAGGAGTAAAAAGTTAATCAACAATATAAGCTGTATTATAAAATATTAATTTGAGTTTGATATTCGGATAAGAGGTTATGGGGTTGAAAAATGTCAAAGGAATGAAATTGTTTATATCGTTTTAAAAGAATAATATGAAGATTAAAAAGATTCTGTTATTCGCTATTTGTATACTTTTTGTAACTGCAGTTTTTGCTCAGAGTGAAGAACGTCCAAATATCATTTTTATCCATGTAGATCAAATGCATTGGCAGGCAGTTTCAGCATATGGGAATAAATATGTTAAAACACCAGGTATCGATAAAATGGTCAAAGATGGCTACTCTTTCCGAACACATTATTCGGCCAATCCAGTGTGTTCTCCTGCAAGAGCAAGTTGGTTCACGGGAAGAGTAACCAGTGAACACGGCTTAGCGATCAATGGCCATAGACTGCCTTCTGACTTACCTGATTTGGGTTCGTGGTTAAAGGATAATGGGGATTACGTTACCGCTGCTGCTGGAAAATGGCATGTCACAGGACGTGATCAAAGTGATGGATTTAAACTTATTTCAACATATGGTGAAAGTAAAGGAGAATTGTTTGACGCGCAAACAGCAAGAGCTTGTGTAGGATTTTTAGAAAATTATGCAGGCGATAAACCCTTTTTTCTAACTGCAGGTTTTGTGAATCCGCATGATTGCTGCTATACTAGTGGAGCTCAAGGAGGGGAAGCTAAATTTGAATTTGCTAATCAGATAAAACGAGATTTGCCTCCTTTGCCTGAAAATTTTTGGTCTTACAAAGGTAAAAGTAGAAATGAAAAAGCAAATAAAGAAAAGGAAGACTATTTCAAGTTCTATATTTATATGTATTATAAATATATGGAGATGGTGGATGCTGAGGTTGGTAGGTTGTATGATGCACTGATGAGTTCAAAATTCAAGGATAACACCATGGTGATTTTTTCTTCAGATCATGGTGATGGACTTGGTTTTCATGGATGGAGCAGTAAAAGTAAAATGGAGGATGAAGCTTGGAGAGTTCCGCTTATCATCGTTCCTCCAGGGAAAATGCAAAATGAATCTGAAGACTGGGATCATCCGAGTATCGGGGTGGATTTAACGGCAACAATTTGCGATTACGCAAAGGTTCCATTATTGCCCAAAATGACTATTGGGAAAAGCTTAAAGCCTATAGTAGAAGGACAAGAAGTTGATGATTGGCATACGTATATCGTAGGGGAGAGTTGGCAAGGAAATGGAGGCGCAAAAGTTGGAATCCGAGATAAACAATATAAAAGTATTATTTATGTTAGTGGCAAAGTTTTAGTTTATGATATGATAAACGATCCTCTTGAAACGAAAGATTTGGCTAATTATAAAACAGGGGAAAAGGTTTTGAAAAGGCATAAGAAATATCTTAAGGATTATTTAGACAAGATAACAATTTATACACCCTCTGAAGAAAAATCGAATTCTACTAAAAAACCTAAAAAAACAAAAAAAGTGTTCAAGACAATCAATGAATTCTACAATCAAGTCAAAACTGAATGGTAGTTTACTTTCAATAAACGACAAGTTTCAAAGACGAATTTATATCATTCAAAATATTATTTTCAATGATGAGAATCATTTGAAATGCTAAAGGTCTTCAATTTTTTGAACTTTAAGAAACCCATAAAAACCGATGAAAAAAAATTATACAAAAGCAGTGTTCACGGGATTGCTATTATTAGCCTTTATAACGAATATGAATGCCCAAGAGTATAAAAGAAACGCTAAGGATAATAGGTATACTTCACCGGCAGCGATTGAGCCCATAACCGGTTATTTACCTAGCTTTTCACCTGTAATGGAGGGGGGGATGAAAGATTCTTTTTATGCAAGATATGAGTTAGTCAGACACTATGGACAAACCTTTGGTGCAAAAAGTAAAAATAAGAAGCAATCGAATGAAAAAGGCGTTTCTATTAATGAAATTTCAGGTTCTCTTAAGCTACAGGTTTTTGAAGATAAATTTAGTGCTACAGAAATGAGAAATGCAAAAGATGAGCTGCATGGTATAGTCAAGCTTAAATTAAACAATAAAGCTGAGTCTCTTCTTGTTGAAAATTGGGAGATGGAATCTTTTGTTAAAGGAGTCCCAGAAACACGATTCATTGAGAATGGAAGTTGGGAAAACGATTTGCTAATAGTAAAATCAAAAAACACTAAAAAAAAGCAGCACACCGAAAACAGGTTGATTGCGAATTGGTCTTTATTATCAATACTTTCTTCCGGGAAGCTTAGAACATCGGATGCATTTGTGTTTGATATGTTGGAAAACTCAATTTGTTTTCCGAATCAGAGGATTATGTACGAAGGTGTTATTGAAGTACCAATTTCAGGTGGGACAATGAAATTAGACAGTTATGCTCAAATAGGTTGGGGAAGAGTACCTACTCATTATCTTGTTGATAGTGATGGTCGTGTGCAATTAATCACAGGTGAAACCGTGAGTTGGGCACTTAAAGAGTTAATAAATAGTTAGAAGTTCAAAAACCCCAAACGGTAATATATAAGCCTTATTCATTTCCTATTAAATGTTTAAAAAGCTTTTTTGAGATAACTAAACTTAATAAAATGAACAGATTTTTATTTGTACTGTTTTGTGTATGCCAATTACTGATGCAAGCCTGCACTCATAAGGAAAGCAATAAAAGGCCAAATATCATTTTTGCTATATCAGATGATCAATCTTTTGCGCATACCAGTTTTGCCGGATGCAAATTTATCCAAACTCCTGCTTTTGATCGAATTGCGAATGAAGGTGTCTATTTTACAAATTGTATAGCTGGCTCTCCGGGCTGTGCACCTTCTCGCAGTAGTATTGTAACAGGAAGACAACATTGGCAAAATGAACAGTCAGGTCAGCATGCAAGTTCATGGTTGAAAAAATATGTACCGTTTATTGAGGTACTTGAAAAAAATGGATATGCAACAGGAAGAACAGGTAAAGGTATTTCTCCTTTTCGATACGCACGTTCTAAGTCCGATTCCTTATGGAGAAAGACAGATGCTGCTGGTATAGAGCACAGTCGTATCGTTTACCATTCAGGAACAACCGATGATAATAGGCCAGCAAAAGGTATTAGTGATATCAATTACTTTGAGAATTATAAGTTTTTTATGGACAGTGTACGAGGAGACAAACCGTTTTTTTTCTGGTTTGGAGCAAAGGAACCACATCGTGCATTTGAAAAAGATTCGTGGCGTAGAAATGATAAAAATTTGAAAGATGCAAAGGTCCCTGGTTTTTTACCAGATCATAAAATAACAAGGGGTGACGTTTTGGATTATGCCGTTGAGATTGAATGGTTTGATTTGCATTTGAAACGAATGCTAATGGACCTTGAAGAAAGAGGAGAATTAGAGAATACCATTGTTATCGTAACATCAGATAATGGTATGGCTTTTCCAAGAGCAAAAGCCAATGGATATGAATATGGTATTCATGTACCATTTGCCGTTCGTTTTCCAAAATGCTTTGAATCGGGGAAAAGAATCAATACCCCTGTTGGATTTGCGGATATTGCTCCTACAATTCTAGAACTTACAGGAATTGAGGCTGATGGAATGCAGCCCATTTCTGGAAAAAGTTTCTTAGCTCTTTTAAACGGAGAAGAAGATAAAAAAAGAAAATACGCATTTTCAGGACGTGAACGTCATTCAAGTTCTAGATATAAAAATAGGGGCTATCCGCAACGCATGGTTCGTAGTAAAGAATATTTGTTGATTTGGAATATGAAACCAGAACGTTGGCCTGCCGGTGATCCTCAGCGAATAGTTGCAGGAACAAAAGATCAATTATGGCCTATGTATGGGGTGGATACAGAAGGAAAACATCATTCGGAATGGGCATTTACAGATATTGATGCTTCTCCTTCAAAATCATTTATTGTTGAGAATAAAGATATTGAAGAATACGAACCCTATTTCCATTGGACAATGGGCAAAAGGCCGGAATATGAGCTGTTCAATATTGAAAAGGATCCCTTTTGTCTAAATAACCTAATTGGGGAACAAGAGTTTGAAAGTACAAAACAAAAGTTAAGGAATGCGCTTGAAAAGGAGTTGATTCGTACAGAAGATCCAAGAATCTCTGGACCGGATAAGGAGATTTTTGATTCTTATTTGCGCTACAGTAGGATGCGGGAATTTCCGAAATCGAAGTAAACTACTTTTCTTGAGTTTATAAATAATATTTAAAAATAATTGAATAATAAAAAAGTAAAAATATGTACAAGCCAGATGAAAAAAGATACGATTCGATGAAATACAATCACTGTGGGAAATGGGGATTAAAGCTTCCAGCTGTATCGTTGGGTCTGTGGCACAACTTTGGAGGTGTCGATAATTTTGAAAACGGACGAGCTTTATTGCATAAAGCCTTTGATTTGGGAATTACCCATTTTGATTTAGCAAACAATTATGGACCGCCTCCAGGATCCGCCGAAGAAAATCTTGGAAGAATACTAAAACAAGACTTTTCGGCACATCGTGATGAATTGATCATTTCTTCAAAAGCCGGATATACCATGTGGCCAGGACCTTATGGTGATTGGGGAAGTAGAAAATATATGCGATCTAGTCTAGACCAAAGTTTGAAACGAATGGATTTGGAATATGTGGATATTTTTTATTCGCACAGGCCTGATCCTAATACACCTCTTGAGGAAACAATGATGGCACTGGACCATGCGGTTCGTTCTGGGAAAGCCTTATATGCAGGGATTTCAAATTATCCAGCGGATAAGGCGAAGGAAGCTTCTCGTATTTTAAAAGAATTAGGAACACCTTGTATCATCCATCAACCAAAGTATTCGATGTTTGTGCGTTGGATTGAAGATGAGTTACTAGATGTATTGGAAGAGGAAGGTATGGGATGTATTACGTTTTCACCACTAGCACAAGGTTTACTTACAAATAAATACCTGAAGGGAATTCCAGAGGGGTCTCGAGCAACACGCGAAGGGTTTTTAAAATCAGAACATGTGGAAACAGCTCATAAGAGAATTGTAGGTTTGAATAAGATTGCTGAAGAAAGAGGACAGTCTCTTGCGCAGATGGCATTGGCTTGGGTACTTCGTGATAAAAGGGTTACCTCAGTGTTGATTGGAGCCAGCTCGGTTGGTCAATTAGACGACAATGTAGAGATGCTAAATAATATTGAATTTTCTGATGAAGAATTGGCAAATATTGAGAAGGTATTGAAATAGTGGATTCCGGCAATGCCTTCGGTAGATAAAATCAAATTATTAGATATTGAAGGCATACGGAAAATTCAGTTTAATTGTAATGAAGAAGCAATTCAATAAGTTTTAAGTGAAATACTAAATATTATAGCAAACGTATTATTGAGGAAGCCCTTGAACTGTGACCTGATAGAAGAGTTGTGGATTGAAATTAAATAAATGTATTAGATTATGAAAATAAAATTTAAACTACTGCTAACTTCGATTGCTTTAATTTACACATCATTTGTTTTTGCAGGTGGAAACTTTTATGTAAAAGATTTTGGTGCCGCAGGAGATGGTGTAACTGACGATGGCCCTGCAATCCGTAAAGCAATTTCTAAAGCCATAAAGGCTGGTGAAGGATCTACGGTAATTTTTGAACCTAAAAAATACAGACTTGCAAAATATACCGGAAACAACAGCCAATTCTACTTTTCTAATATTTCAGGTTTAACGCTAGAAGGTAATGGAGCAGAGCTTATTAATAATCCTTATAATGGGACATTCGCTGTTGTAGAATCAAAGGATATAATAATTAGAGGTTTTAAAATTGACTATTACCCTTATCCTTTTACACAAGGTAAATTTCTAGTAGTTAATAAAAAGGAAGGTACGGTTCTGGTAAAAATCCAAGAGGGCTATGAAAACCCTTTTGATGTTAAATGGGATAAACAACTTAACAATGGAGTTTCCAAAGGGAAAAGGTCATTTTTTGTCATTGAACCAGATAAAAGATCAATGAAGAAAAGTGGAAATAACCACTATACCTTTCTTAATATGAAAAACAGGGGAAAAGACTTAATTCAATTTTCTGTTCCTTTAAAAGATATTGTTCATTTAAAAGCAAACGATCGCCTTGTAACTTCCTTTTATGCAGGGAATGGTAAATCTAATAATGTCATACAAAGAAGTGAGAATATACTTTTTGAGAAGGTCATTATTTATACCTCAAGAGAAGGTATGAACTATTCTATTTCGGATAATATCGGAAGAGTACATATTAAAGATTCTAAAATAACATATAAGGAAGGGACTACTCATTTGATTACTAGCCATAAAGATGGTTTTCATTGTAAGCACAATACTCTAGGACCTATTATAGAAGGAGGGCTTTTTGAAGGAATGATGGATGATGCTATAAATATTTCAGTAACACCTTATTGGATCATTAAATCTTTAGGCAAGAATAAATATAAAATTGCTTGTAGATCTTCACGTTACCCGAGAGTAGGTAATGAGTTAATGACTTATACACCAAAAGCAGGCAATATAAGCAGGGGGTTGAAAGTTCTTTCTATAAAAAAAACAAGCGATAAAAATATAAGAATTGTTAAACTAAATAAAGAAATACCTAATTTGGTTTTATTTGAAGGAACTGACTATAGACCCATAGGGACAGAAAAAATGGATAAAACCGGATTATATAATCTGGATGCCTGTGGTAAAGATTATATCATTAGAAACAATAGGTTTGGAGATCAAAGACGTCATGGAGTTTTGGCAAGAGCTCCAGGAGGTATCATTGAAGAAAACACCTTCAATGGGTTGGGAGGTAATGGTGTAGTACTATATAATCTTGCTGGTGCTTTCTACGAAGGACCAATTCCATCGAATATTACCATAAGAAACAATACATTTATTAAGACCAATCTAGCTCCTATAGAAATACTAGCTAACGGCAAAGGGGCCTATGTAAAGGATATAACAATAGATAATAATGTTTTCAAAGATTGGTATGATTCTCCAAATAAAACGAATAAAGAGATCGCTGCCATTATGATGAGAAAAATTGATGGAGCTAAAGTTATCAATAATACTATTTATAAAGCTTCTAGGATGGATATTAGATTTGATTCTCAGGTCTATGGTGTGAAGGTTTCTGGAAAGAATATTGAAATAAAAGCAAATAATATACTATATAAAGAGTCCTCAGCTATAAATGCGGTCAATGTAAAAAATGCCCATATTACAAATAATCAGTTTGAGGAAATAAAATAATTTTTAAAGTCTGAAAAACAACTCGAATAACAGATTTTAAATTAGTATTAAATGCACTATGGTGTATTGAAATACTTAATGAGAATACAAATTAAAATAATTATAAGAACATGAAAAAAATAACAATTTTACTCGCATTCCTCTTGATAGGAATAAATTTGGGTGCTCAAAACTCTAAGCCTAACATCATCGTGATCCTTTTGGATGATCTTGGTTTTGCAGACCTAGGTTTTCAAAATCAATCTCAAGATGTCAGAACTCCGCATATTGATCAATTAGCCAGTGAGAGTGTTATCTGTGAGAATGGCTATGTTTCTGCTCCACAATGTGGGCCTTCTAGGGCTGGACTTATGACTGGGATTCATCAACAGCGATTCGGATATGATCACAATTATCCCGCGAGTTTAAGTGAAAAAGGATTGATTCCGATAGATAATGAATATGCTTATGTCCCACCGACAACATCCATGATACCAGAATATTTAAGTAAAGCTGGCTACAAGTCTACAGTGATTGGTAAGTGGCATTTAGGTCATGCATACAATCAACGACCTATCCAAAAAGGATTTACCGATTTCTTTGGTTTTCTTGGTGGTGGTAGCAGTTATTTTCCTTTGAAAGATGGGAGTTTTGCTCATATGTATGATGGCAATGATAAGGTAGCTCCTAAAGGGGAGTATTTGACTGATTTGTTAACGGATGCTGCCGTAGATTTCGTCCATGAAAATAAAGAAAATCCATTTTTTATGTTCTTAAGTTACAACGCTCCACATAGTCCTATGCATGCAACAAAAAAATATCTAGATCGATTCCCTGATGTGAAAAATAAAAAGAGAAGAACTTTTTTAGCCATGATGTCTGCGGTAGATGAAGGCATAGGGAATCTTACAAAAAGACTGAAAGAGTTAGATTTAGAAGAGAATACAATCATCTTTTTCTTAAGTGATAATGGAGGACCTACTAAAATAAATAGTTCTTTAAATGATCCGTATTATGGAGTTAAAGGAGACTTGTTTGAAGGAGGTATACATGTACCTTATCTTATCAAATGGCCAGCAAAATTAAAACCTATGAAGTACAAACCTTTAGTTTCTTCATTAGATATTGCAGCAACAAGTATCGCTGTTGCAGGTTTGGATCCTGTGGATGAGTTGGATGGAGTGAATCTATTGGAGCAAATTAACGCAACAAAAAATGATCAATTTGATGATCGAACATTGTTTTGGAGATTTGGTCCTTCTTATGCCTCTCGTAAAGGAGATATAAAACTGATACATCCTTTTGGTGAAGCATATTATACATTTAACCTAACGAAGAATGTGAAAGAATTAATGGATAACAGAACCAACGATAAAGTAAAAAGTATGGTTGTTGATTTGAATGAATGGAAGAAAGGTCTTGTAAAGCCTGGCTGGAATTCTTTTCCTGGTGGCTGTAATGTAAGAATGGTAGAATGGGAACAGCCCGTGATAAAGCGAAAAATAGAAAAAACATCTGGAGCAACAGCGAAAGAACTATATTTGAAACACTTTAATTTGAGAAATAGAGACATACTTAGAGTTCCAAGAAAAGGGAAGGGAGAATTAGATATGTCACAATTTAAGTCTGAGAATAATTAAAGATACCCGTAGTGCATTAATAAAAAAGTTGTGCAATGCCCATAATAGGCTTAAATTGAAGTTACCAGACTCACAATTTATATGCACAACTTAGAAGCAAATTACCATAAAATTTTAGAAGTTTTGACGATTTTAGAATTAAAGT
>NZ_JAQWGB010000061.1 GCF_029238425.1 Flavicella sp. | reverse complement strand
TAGAAAACCTAAAACAACCATGAGTAAATCATGTCCGAACTGTAATTCTTCTAGTAATCGAATTAGAATTAATAGAAGCCTATGGATGAAGTTGATTCCAGGCACTTATAATTATAAATGCGCAAGTTGCTATTCTTCGTTTTTGTATGTTGTAGCTTTAAACAAATCATTTTTACATAAAAAGCCAAGTTTCAAAACTTCAATGAACTCCAAAGCCTAATTTAACCTAATTTAATATGGGAAAAAACTGTCCTTCTTGCGACTCAAATACAAGGTATAAAACAAAAAGACCTTTGAAGTTAAAAATGATTCCTTATACCTCTCTTTATAAATGTATGAGCTGCAATACTTATTACGTGTATTCTAGAATAAATGATAGATCTTATGTTTATAGGAGAACTGTTTTAGCAGCTAGAAATTAGCATAAATTATTTTCGTTGGACTCTTTGATAGACTTCGAGTTTCTAGTATCTTTGTCGCTTTAAAAATCTTATTTAATAGTATGTTTCAAAATTTAAGCGAAAAATTAGACAAGGCTCTTCATGTTTTAAAGGGTCATGGAAAAATTACTGAAGTAAATGTTGCAGAAACTTTGAAAGAAGTCCGTAAGGCTTTGATCACTGCCGATGTTAACTACAAAATTGCAAAAGATTTTACCGCAAGAGTAAAGGAGAAAGCTATTGGACAAGATGTATTGACTACATTAAACCCAAGTCAATTATTGGTAAAACTTGTAAAAGACGAGTTGACTGAATTGATGGGAGGTGAAACTGTTGGAGTAAATTTAGCAGGAAATCCTACAGTTATTTTAATGTCTGGTTTGCAAGGTTCAGGTAAAACCACTTTTTCCGGAAAATTAGCAAACTACTTAACTACAAAAAAATCTAAGCAAGTTTTATTGGTTGGTTGTGATGTATATCGTCCTGCTGCAATAAATCAATTGCAAGTTGTTGGAGAGCAAATTGGTGTTGAAGTTTACGCAGAAGTTGGGAACAACAATCCTGTAGAAATTTCACAAAATGCCATCAAACATGCTAAAGCAACTGGAAAAAATACAGTAATCATTGATACCGCTGGTCGTTTGGCTGTGGATGAAGAAATGATGACTGAAATTTCTAATATTCATAAAGCTGTAAATCCTCAAGAAACATTGTTCGTTGTGGATTCGATGACGGGTCAAGATGCCGTTAACACAGCAAAAGCCTTTAATGATTTATTAAATTTTGATGGTGTAATCCTTACAAAATTAGATGGTGATACACGTGGTGGAGCTGCTCTATCAATCAAATCTGTTGTAAACAAACCAATTAAGTTTATTGGTACTGGAGAGAAAATGGAAGCTATTGATGTTTTCCATCCAGATCGTATGGCAGACAGAATCCTTGGAATGGGAGATGTTGTTTCTTTGGTGGAAAGAGCCCAGGAGCAATATGATGAAGAAGAGGCTAGAAAAATTCAGAAAAAAATCGCCAAAGATCAGTTTGGATTTGATGATTTCTTAGCTCAGATTCAACAGATCAAGAAAATGGGTAACGTAAAGGATTTGATGGGAATGATTCCTGGTGCAGGAAAAGCCATGAAAGATGTTGATATCGACGATGATGCGTTTAAAGGTATTGAAGCTATCATACATTCAATGACACCTAGCGAACGTACAGAACCGAAAACAATAAACGCAAGTCGTAAGAAAAGAATCGCAAAAGGATCTGGAACCAGTATTCAAGAAGTGAATCAATTGATGAAGCAATTCAATCAAATGAGCAAAATGATGAAAATGATGCAAGGTGGTGGAGGCCGAAAGATGATGCAGATGATGCAAGGTATGCGTTAGGAGATTTTATAGATAAACAAATATTTGTACAATGACAATTTTAGATGGAAAACAAACTTCTGCGGATATCAAAGCTGAAATAGCAGAAGCCGTAGTTGCAATAAAAAACAAAGGAAGTAAAACTCCTCATTTAGCTGCAGTTTTAGTTGGTACGGACGGTGCTAGTATGACCTATGTTGGAGCCAAAGTAAA
>NZ_JAQWGB010000045.1 GCF_029238425.1 Flavicella sp. | reverse complement strand
GCACCTGGATCTAAATAAATTTCATGTCTGTTCAATTCCTCATTGAAACCAAAAGTGGCTACAAAATTATTCTTTAATTTAAAATCTAATTGATATGAACCATCTTCCAACATGCTAATTTTATAGTTTTTAACTATTTTGATAGTTTTAGCGCTGGCAGTAGTGAAAATCTTATCGTCCAAAATGCTAATCCCAGGAATTTTAATTTCATTATTACTGATGAAATCTAACTTTATTTGATTGTTAACTAAAGGTAATACCGTTGTATTGCTATTAGTGTTTGAAGACCCTTCTGAAATTATAATTTCATTTCCTTCGCTTCCGCTTAAAACAGTAGCAGTATTTCCTTCAGATAAGCTGTGCTCTAAGATAAAGCTTCCATCTTCTGAAGTTGATAAAGAGTATGATTTTAATTGAGATTCTTGACTTAATTCTTCAGTTAATGCTGAATCATCTGTACAAGAAGTTAATCCGATTGTTAAGGCTGCTATTGCCAATGATTTGTAAAAAGTTTTCATAATTTAGGGTATATTAGGTTATTAAATGGTTTTCTAAAAAATGCCCTAGCTTTTGAAGGCTAGGGCGTTAAAATCAAATATTAGGGGTAGGATCTGATTTTATAATAATTTATTTCTCACAGCATACATTGCTAAACCTACTGAGTTTTTTGCTTTTGTTTTAAAAAGCAAATTTTTTCTATAGGTATCAACCGTGCTTGTGCTGATATTAAGTCTTTCCGCTATTTCTTTAGTACTTAATTCAATACTAATAAGCCTTAAAACTTGTAGTTCTCTATCTGTCAATGAACTGGAGAAAACACCATCCTGATGTACTTTTTTTCTTACAGTTCTGCCAACTGCCGCAGCAACTAGATCTTTTTGAACTTCTTTACTAAAATATTGATCTCCGTTATACACAGAGTTGATGGCTTCTACGATATTCTCTCCAGCGCATTTCTTTGCTAAAAATCCATCGGCACCGATTTTCAATACTTCTTTTACCAATTTAACATCATCGTAACTCGATAATACAATTGTAGGTTGTTTGATACCATTTTTATACAAATGATTTAAAACTTCCAATCCGTCAAGTTTTGGCATGTTAATGTCCAAAACCAATACATCCGCCTCATTTTCTTCTAACCAACTAAGTACTTCTTGTCCGTTAAGTGAATATCCTGCGACTTCAATATTTTTTTCATCTTTTAAAACTGCTTCAATTCCATCGATTAAAATCTGATGGTCATCCGCAATATGAACTTTAATAATTTCTTTGTTTTCCATTAGCTGTTACAAATTTAAACGCTTTATATGTTCCTCACAATCCTACTTATAAGTGAAATTTCTATATCCCTAAAAATAGGGATAGATTAAAAACAAATATATAAAGTATTTTTTGGTTAGAATTTCGAGGATTTCATTCTAGTGTTTTAGCCATAAAAAAACCTGAAGTAGCACTTCAGGTTTTTTCCGCATAAATAAACTAAGATGTTAGGGTTATCGCAATCGATCTACAGATTTTACAAGGTTTTCATCCTTTTTAATCGCTTTGTTAGCCATGACAAGCAAAACAACAACAATAATAGGAAGACTTACCCCAATACCTTTCTCCGAAACATTTGTTTCTCCAGATACCATTAGAGACTCGAACAACAATACACCTAATAAATAGAAGTTGATTAGAATATTTAATCGTCCCAATACAAATTGATTTTGTCTTTGTTTGAATAAAAAAATAGACAAAGCAGACAAAGCAGCAGAAACGAAAAAACCTATTCCAATTGATTTTATTAAGAAACGTTCATCAGTTAACAAGCTTGTTATATTAGAAACCTCGTTGTTTTCACTTCCTAGAAAAGAAACAAAAAAAACAACTCCTCCCGAAAGAAGGGCAGCTAATAACAAGTATATAGACTGAATTCGTTGTATCATTTAATTAATTGATGATAAATTTGATGAACAAAAATAGTTTTTCTTGTTCGAATATTCAATAAATATATGGTTTAACTTCTAGAATAATTGAGTATCGTGCAATAGTTGATTGATATACAGAAATTTGAGATGAGGAGTTCTTTGGTCTAAAATGGTAAGATTTTATGATTTTTAAGTTAAACTTTATGTTTTAAAGAATAAAATTATATATTTGTTACTCATATCAATACTACGTTAGTTTATTTTGAACTCATCAAAGACGCTAATGTTTTAGTAATTCACAAAAATCATATCCGTTCTTCTCATAAAGTTTATTCGCTAGAAGAATATCATAAAATTATATACATACTAACATGTTTGAAATTTCACAACTCAAGAGTAAAACTCTTGTTGAGTTACAAGCTCTTGCTAAGGAAAAGGGACTGAAAAAAACAAGTCAATTGAAAAAAATAGATTTGGTATATCAAATCTTAGATGCTCAAGCAGCGGAAGGTGCTTCAGAAAAAATAGATATTGAGAAAAAGGAGAAACCTGCTCCTAAGCCAAGGAAAAAGAGAGTAAGAGTTGAAAAACCAGCTCAAAAAGAAGAAGTGGTAGAAAATAAAAAGCCTATTTCTACTCCGGTTAAAGAGGAGCTTCAAAAAGAAGAGGCAACTACGGAGAATAAAGTTGAAATGAAGGAAGAGGCTCAACGAGTTCCTAAAAAAAGAGTTGAAAGAAATTCTGAGAAGAACAGTGTTGTTGCAAAAGAGGGGACACCAAGGGAAAATGTAAAGAATAATGACGGGAATAAGTCCAAAGGTCCTCAGCATAGAAATAATGATGGGAAACAAAGACAAAACCCAAATCAAAATCCAAATCAAAATCCAAATCAGAACCCGAATCAAAATCAAAAAAGAAATCCTCAGCATAAAAATCAGCATAAGGAGAAGAATCATAATAAAAGCAATACAAAATTTAGAGATCCTGATTACGAATTTGACGGGATTATTGAAAGTGAAGGAGTGTTGGAAATGATGCCCGATGGTTATGGTTTTTTAAGATCTTCGGATTACAATTACCTGTCTTCACCGGATGATATCTATGTAAGTCAATCTCAGATTAAATTATTTGGATTGAAAACTGGGGATACGGTATTGGGTAATGTAAGACCTCCTAAGGAGGGGGAGAAGTATTTTCCTTTGATTAGAGTTTCGAAAATTAATGGATTGCCACCAAATGTAGTTAGAGATAGAGTTTCTTTTGAGCATTTGACACCTTTGTTTCCAAATGAAAAGTTCAATTTAATTGACAGAAAAAAAACATTGTCTACTAGAATTATGGATTTGTTTGCTCCTATAGGAAAAGGACAAAGAGGAATGATTGTTGCGCAACCTAAGACGGGTAAGACGATGTTGTTAAAAGATATTGCAAAAGCAATAGCAGAGAATCATCCTGAAGTGTATCAAATTGTATTGTTAATTGACGAGAGACCTGAGGAGGTTACGGATATGCAACGTAGTGTTAAAGGAGAGGTAGTCGCTTCTACTTTTGATGAGCCTGCTGAGAAGCATGTGCGTGTTGCCAATATTGTTTTAGAAAAAGCAAAAAGACTTGTAGAGTGTGGTCATGATGTGGTGATCTTGTTGGATTCAATAACGCGTTTGGCAAGAGCATATAATACGGTTGCTCCTGCTTCAGGTAAAATTTTATCTGGGGGTATTGATGCAAATGCACTGCATAAACCAAAACGTTTCTTTGGGGCTGCTAGGAATATAGAAAACGGAGGTTCTTTATCAATTATCGCTACGGCATTGACGGAAACTGGATCAAAAATGGATGAAGTAATTTTTGAAGAATTCAAAGGAACTGGTAATATGGAGTTACAGTTGGATAGAAATATTTCTAATCGTAGAATTTACCCTGCTATTGATCTTATCAAATCGAGTACGAGAAGAGATGACTTGTTATTTGATGCCAAATCAGTTCAAAGAATGTGGGTGCTAAGAAAGTACCTTGCTGATATGAATCCGATAGAGGCGATGGAATTTATCTCTGATAAAGTCAAATATTCTTTAAATAATGAAGAGTTCTTGATTTCTATGAATGGATAGGAATTTATAATAGATTTATAAAAAAAACGGACTACTATTGTAGTCCGTTTTTTTGTTTTAAAAAGGATCGAAAGTAATCGTTACATTTTTGTAGTCACCAATTAAGGCCCTGGCAGTATTTGATTTAATATTTGAATATATGATGTGACTACTTTTAGAACTTATCTGATCGTTTAAATGCTGTTCTGATGCGAGTATCGCTTTGGTCTGTTTGGCAACCGCTCTTCCGGAATCAATAATAGATATTGAATTTCCTGTAATTTTTTTTATTTCAGGGATGAGAAATGGATAATGAGAGCATCCTAGTACCAAATGATCTATTTTTTCTGAGATCATAGGAGAAATATATTCTTTTAACAAATCTCTCATTTCTGGTGTGTTTATGCGATTTTCTTCTATGAGTGGAACCAGACCTTTCCCTACCGTTTCTATGATCTTGATACCTTCCATGTGTTTTTTAGAAGTTTCAGCAAAAAGTGAGCTATTGAGAGTACCCTGAGTAGCAAGAATTCCAATGATTTTTGATTGTGTTTGAAGTGCTGCAGGCTTGATAGCAGGTTCAATTCCGATAAAAGGAATGTCATAAGAAGCTCGTAATAGATTTATCGCATTTGTAGTTGCTGTATTACAGGCAACTACAATGATTTTACAGCCAAGTTGTATTAGTTTTTCTGTGTTTTTTTTGCAAAGCCTCAAAATCTCTTCTTTGGACTTATTTCCATAAGGAGCATTTTTACTATCAGCCAAATAAATAGTATGTTCCATAGGAAGCAATTCAATAATCTCTTTCCAGATAGAAAGTCCTCCAACTCCAGAATCAAAAATACCTATTGGCTTTGTATTCATAAGAAAATTATCAGTTTGATATAGTTGTTTGATAAAACGATATGGGCTAAAATAAGCAAAAAAAAACTCGTTATCCGAATGAATAACGAGTTTCAAATAAAGTAATTTTTTTCTATTGTATCCCTAATTTAGTTTTCACAGCAGGACCTAAGTCTTCTCCTTCAGAAACGATCAATGCTTTTGAATCTAAAACATAAACAAAACCTTTAGTTTTAGCAATAGCTTTTATTGCGTCTTGCGCTTTTTTTATAATTGGCTCAAGAGCAGCTTTTTCTTTTTGCTGTAATTCTTGTTGCGCTACTTGCTGCAATTGTTGAATCTTTCCTTGGTCTGCTTGAACTTCTTTAATTCTTGCTTCGTTTTGAGCAGCTGTTTGAGAAACTTCTTCAGCAGTATATTTATCAATTTTAGCTTTTAATGCCTTTTGAGCATTTGTGATTTCTTCACCATAAGTTTTTCCAAGTTTTTCTAAATCAGCTTGAAGCTTAAGCGTTTCTGGCATTTTAGATACAATCTCTTCAAAGTTAATATGTGCTACTTTTTGAGCGTGAGTGAAAGTAGACATACCTAGTGTTATCACTACTGCTGCTAATAAAGTTTTAAAATGTTTCATCTTTGTAATTATTTAATATTTATTCTTTTGGTTATTTTTATCTATGGATAATTTTGCTTTCTCTTTCAGCTTTTTTACGTTTCTGTTCTTCTATTCTCTTTTCTAAATCTTCTTTTGATTTCGCTTTTTTGAGTTTTGCTTCTTCTCGTTCTCTTTCTTTTTCTGATTTCGTAATATAAGAAATAACAGTTTTGCTAATATCGTATTTAGGGTTTGCGTATAGCATTGTTAAGTCACTTGTTCTATCAAAAACAAAATCGTATTTCTTTCTAGAGACAATTTGTTGAATTGCATTGAATACTTCATCTTGTATAGGCTGAACTAGTTGTTTTCTAAGTTCAAAATATGCTCCTTTAGTTCCGAAGTAGCTAGCTCGCATTTTTGAAAGTTCATTTTCTTTTATTTGAATATCCTCTTGTCTTTCTACAACCAGGTCTTCAGTTAAAAGTATTTTTTCATTATTGAGTTCTAATTTTAGGTTTTTAATTTCGTTTTCAGAACGTTCAATCTTTTTCCTCCATTGCGATGCTTTAGAGTCTAATTTTAATTGTGCTTTCTCGTAACCCGGTACATTTTGTAAAATATACTCCATGTCTATAAAAGCAATGCTCTGTGGCTTTTGACCAATACAAGCACAACTTAAGAAAATGATTAATATGGAAAGTTTTTTTAACATTATTTAACTCAAAAATTTCTACGAAAACAAATATAGTAAATTAGAACTGTTGACCAATAATAAAGTGTGTTTGCCATCCCGATGGTTGGAAACTTCCCGGAGGAGCATCAAGACCATTTGCAAAATCGATACCTAACAATCCGAAAGCTGGCATAAATATACGTACACCAAGTCCAGCGGATCTTCTTACATCAAACGGATTGAATGATTGAAAATCTTGGTATGAGTTACCCGACTCCAAGAATCCTAAAACATAAATCGATGCAGAAGGTTTTAAAGTTATTGGATATCTTACTTCCATGGTAAATTTATTGTAGATAGTACCACCATTGACTCCTGAAAGACTAGAGTTTTCGTATCCTCTCAATCCTACAATTTCTCTACCATCAAACTGACTTTGTTGTAATCCATCACCACCAACATAATATCTCTCAAACGGCATGTCTTTTAAAGCCTCATTATAATACCCTAGATATCCTAATTCAATCTGAGTCATCAAAACAGATTTACCAATTAATTTGGTATACCATTTTGATTTATATCCTAATTTATAATACTCCAGCCACTTGTAGCGTTGCTCGTTGATTCTACCTTGATTCGGAACAGTACCTAAATATTCACCATTCGGGCCATATGCGTCATCTCTATACGCTGGGTCGTCTTCTATGGTACTGAAATCTGTACTACTGAATAATGAGTGAGGTAAAGTGAATTTAGCAGAAACGCTAAACTCTGATCCTGTAGTTGGGAAAATTCTACTTGGTCCTGAAGAGTTTCTACCCAATGTAATACTATAAGACAGGTTGTTAGAAACACCGGTACCATCTTCAAAATTTAACAATCCAATATTGTATTGGTTGATGTCATATTGTTTGAAACTAATAGCTTGACTGAGCGTAAAGAAATCATCTGGCCATGTCAAACGTTGCCCAAGTCCTAAAGTAACACCAAATATATTCAAACGTCTACTTTTATCTACATCATTGGATGTGAAATCTACCTGATATTGACGGGAGTTGTAAACAGAGAAAGAAAAAGATTTTGGCTTTTTACCTCCTAACCATGGTTCTGTAAATGAGAAACTATGTGTGCTATAATATCTACTAACTTGTAATCTTAAGGCTAGTGATTGTCCATCCCCCATTGGTAAAGGTTTGTATTCTTTTCCGTTAAACAAGTTTCTTATAGAGAAGTTGTTGAATGATAAACCTAAAGTTCCAATAAAGGATCCTCCACCATATCCCCCTTGCAATTCAATCTGACTAGAACCTTTTTTAACAACTGAGTAATCAATATCAACCGTCTTATCGGCATAATTAGGTTTTAAATCTGGAGTAACATTCTCAGGATCAAAGAATCCTAATTGTGAAATTTCACGTATCGAGCGTATGATATTTTCTTTACTGTATAAATCTCCTGGTCTTGTTTTAAGTTCTCTGTAGATAACAAAATCATTAGTCACTTCATTCCCCGATACAGAAATGTTTCTAATGGTTGCTGGATCATCTTCATGAATTCTGATCTCAACTGAAATTTCATTATTGTCAACTCTTGTTTCTACGGCATTTACCTGTGAGAATAAATAACCGCTATTTTGATATAAAGATGAAATATCTTCTGAGTCTGGAGAACCATCACCCTTAACTCTTTCGTTTAATAATTTGGCATCGTAAACATCACCTTTTTCAATACGTAAAAAACGATTCAATTGAGCCGTTGAGTAGTTGCTATTACCAAGAAAACTGATGTCTCCAAAGTAGTAACGTTTTCCTTCTTCTAGTTTTATTTCAAGATTGATGCTTTTATCATTTTCGTTCCATACAATACTGTCAGAAATTATTCTGGCATCACGATATCCCAATTCACTGTATTCGTCTAAAAGATTTTGTAAATCGTCTTTGTATTTTTCTTTAATGTATTTTGAAGATTTCCAAAATCGACCCCAAAATTTTCTTTTTGTGTCTTTGAAGAAAGTTCTTAATTGAGCATCGCTGATGTCTTTATTTCCTTCAAAATTGATTTCTTTGATCTTTATTTTCTTACCTCTGTCAACCGCAATTAATAAATCCATTGCGTTTCCTTCAGTAGTATCTTTACGAGTGTGAAGGTTTACTTTTGTGTTAAGATATCCTTTATCTGTATAGGTCTTTTTAAAGTAATTTTTTGTGGTAACCATTAAGTTATCCGTAAGCATGTCACCTTTGTTGATGTCAGCTTCTTCTCTTAAATCCTTGGCTTTTGATTTTTTTATTCCAGATATAGTAATACTACTGATTTGAGGTAATTCTGTAACATTAAATTCTAAATAAGCAGTATCTCCATCAATTTTGGAAATAAATACTTCTACAGAACTAAAACGTTTGGTTCCGTAAAGTTTTTTGATAGCGCTAGAAAGCTTGTCACCTGGAATTTTGATGACCTGTCCTGTTTTAAGTCCAGAGTATACTTTAACAGATTGTTCACTGAATTGTTGTGCTCCAACCACAGAGATTTCACCTAAGATGTATTCTTTTCCACTCTCAAAAGGAACAGATGAAGTAGAGGTGGATGACTCCGTCTCTTGAGAAGTGGCTATGCTTGTGCATAAAACAAAACTCAAAAAAAGAGTTAATATTTTGATACTATTCATTTAGGTTTTCAATTTGTTCGCTTGTTTTTCCAAAGCGTCGTTCACGATTCTGATACTCAACTACAGCCTTATAAAAATCGTTTTTTCTAAAATCTGGCCACAGAACATTCGTGAAATGAAATTCAGCATATGCAATTTGCCATAATAGAAAGTTGCTAATACGTTGTTCTCCACTTGTTCTGATAACTAGGTCAACTTCAGGCAAAGAAACTGTATATAAATGATTATTAATAATTTTTTCGTCAATTTCTTCGACTGTAAGTTCATTATTAACAATTTTTTTTGAAATGTTTTGGACCGCTTGAACAATTTCTTCTCTTGAGCCATAACTCAAGGCAAAAGTTAAAGTGATTTTTGTGTTCGTTTTGGTAGCTTCAATTACATCACTTAAAGTGTTTTGTGCTTTTTTAGGTAAACTTTCTAAGCATCCAATAGCATTGACTTTGATATTATTCTCTTGAAAACCGGGTAATTCTTTTTTTAAGGAGTTGATAAGAAGATTCATCAAAGCATCAACTTCTAATTTTGGGCGATTCCAATTTTCAGTTGAAAAAGCATACAAAGTGATGGCTTTGGTTCCTATTTCACTCGCAGCTTCAACAGACTCTCTTACAGAAGTAAGTGCATTTCTATGACCAAAAATTCGGTTCATTCCTTGCTGTTTTGCCCATCTTCCGTTCCCATCCATAATAATGGCAACGTGTTGAGGTATTTTATTTGAGTCTATCTGAGCTAAGTAATCCATTATCTTCTTCTTGTTGAGTAATATCTAGTCCTACCAAATGTGTAAGACAAAGTGAAACCGGTAAATGCATACCAGTCATTTGTATTTGAGTCCCCAAATTTAGCATTTTCTGGGTGATCTGTTAGTATTTCATTTTTGTAAAATTGACTATCGTCAAGATCATCGGTAAATGAATAGCGTATACGGATTTCTGCACCTAAAATAAGTTTATCCGAAATCTGTACTTTATATCCTGCTCCAAAGGGAAGCGCGATACCAAATTTGTTTTTGTAAGAATAATTATCAGCTGTTCCTTCTGCTGCTTTGTAATGAAATGCAGCCAACTCAAAAATTAGATAAGGGGTGTGAGATTTATGCCAATGTGAAATGGTATAATCGAAAAAATTGAAATCTATTCCAGCCGTTAATTCAGATACTGTTTTGTTCACAGGAGTATCGAATAGTTGTCTTATTTCATTTTTGGAATCAGCATTGTTCGCTTTAATTTTCATTGCTGTAAAAGAAGCCCTGTATGAAATTCTCGGGTTTCTGTTGTATTTGTAAATCAAACCAAATGCAGGTGCGTTAGGGATAACTAGTGTGGAACTTCCAATATCTCCACTATAGTTACTTCCTCCTATTGTTGCTCCTACTTCATGTAATTGGGCAAAGATGTTTGCTCCAAAGCAGATAAATGTTAATAATATTAAATTTTTCCTCATAATTTAAAATAGCGTGCAAATATAAAAATTTCAATTTGCTTTGTTAAGTAATACGTTCTCTTTTTATTAACTTAAATAAAGAAGCTTTATTGTAAAGGAAAAATTTATCTCTTGAATTTGGATGCTTAACTGGTGTAATTTCTTTTGTCTTCTCCCCAAAACAGTTTTTCTCTCAGAGTTCCAATAAAAGTTTGTTGATTTAGCTGAATGATTTTTACAGGAAAATTTGCTTTGGTCAAGGTAAGCTCGATTTCAAAAGGAACTGTGGAAACTCTTGAATCTAGAGAAAGGAAAAATTCTTTTTCTCTACCTATAATTTTTAATTTAATTTCTGTTGTGTCTGGAATAACCAAGGGTCTAGCACTTAAGTTATGAGGTGCGATAGGAGTTAGAACAAAATTATTTGATTCAGGCATGATAATAGGACCATGACAGCTTAAAGAATATCCTGTAGAGCCGGTTGGTGTGGCAACAACAAGTCCATCGGACCAATAGGTAGTAAGGTACTCGTCATTTAGGTAAGCTTCAACACCAATCATGGATGTTGAGTTTTTTCTTGCAATGGTTACTTCGTTAAGAGCAAAGTTGATATCGTTAAAATGGATATTCTCATCATTGGTAGAAATTTGTAATACGGCCCTTTCTTGTATTGTAAACTCTTTCTTTATTAAAGATTGAATGGTGTTTTCAATTTCTTTTTTCTGAACGGTAGCCAAAAATCCTAACCTTCCAGTGTTGATTCCAAGAATTGGGATATTTAAATCTTTTACTAAGGTTGCAGCATTTAAAATAGTTCCGTCTCCACCAAGCGTGAACAACAAGTCAAACGTACTGTCAAGGTCTTCATGCTTTTGAAAAGTTTTATAATTCAGGTTTGCTACACCTAATTCATCAAGAATCGTTACGAACTCTTTATATATTAAAATTTCAATATTGAATTTATTTAAATTTTCAATAAGCATTTCAAAATATTGTCGATCTGTATTCTTGTAGGCCTGTCCGAAAATGGCAACTTTATTCATCTCTTGTGTTTTGTGTTGAGTAGTTTTAAATACTCAAATATCTTTGTAAGTAATTAGATCTGTTTTTTAGGTCCTCTAAATAAGAGTCATCCTCGTGATTTGAGATTACATTGTATTCATATCTTCTGTAAGACTGAATTATCTCATCTATGATATCCGTTTTTATTTTTATTGTAACCTGACTTGTTTTCTCGTTTTTAAATGAAACATGCAGTCCAAGAATTAAGGCATTGTTTGATTCAGAGATTTGTGTGATTTCACTAATAGAATATGTAGCAGAATCTTTTTCAAGAATTAAAACGATACCGTCTTCATTGAAAAATGGAGTTTCTGCATAAAAATTTAAAATATCATTGAGTTCGTAGAATCCGATATATTCTTTATTAGAATTGAGTACAGGTAAAATATTCGTTTCATTAACTGCAAAAAGAGTCAATAAATCTAGGATTGTATCTTCCTCTGTCGCAAAAAACGCTTCCAATGTATATTGGAATTCAGAAATTAGTTTTGAGTCATCGCTAAAAGTTTGCAAATCACTTTCGGGTAATGAACCGTACAACTTGTTGTTTAGTGTAACGGGAAAATGACTAACTCTTTGATCCTTAGTTTTTAATTTAGAATCTAAGACGCTTTCATTGAAGTTTAGCGTAGGTAAATCATTTGAGATATAGTCTTCTAATTTCATGGTGTTTTCTAATTGTGGCAAATTAATAAAATTTCATGTAAAATGATGTATTTTTGCGTTTTTAAAATGACTGTTTTGAATAGTTAAAATACAAAAAATATAATGACAAAATTAAGTGTGAATATTAATAAAATTGCAACATTAAGAAACTCAAGAGGTGGAAATACTCCTGATTTGCTTAAGGTGGCTTCTGATATAGAGGGATTTGGCGGAGAAGGTATTACAATTCACCCAAGACCCGATGAACGACATATTAGATATCAAGATGCTTACGATTTAAAAAATCTCGTAACCACGGAATATAATATTGAAGGGAATCCAATTGAGCAGTTTAAAAAAATGGTTTTGGAAATCAAACCTACACAAGTAACTTTGGTTCCAGATGGTGATGATAATATTACATCTGATGCAGGTTGGGATACTGTAAAGCATCAGGAATACTTGAAAGAAATTATAGCCGAGTTCAAGGCTCAAGGAATTAGAACATCCATTTTTGTGGATCCTGTTATAGAAATGATTGAAGGTGCAGCAGCAACGGGTACAGATAGGATAGAGTTGTATACTGAGGAGTTTGCGGTGGAGTATTCTAAAGGAAACAAAGATGCGATCAAACCCTATGCAGCATGTGCGCAATTAGCACACGAATTAGGTATGAGAGTAAATGCTGGGCATGATTTAAGTTTGGAGAATATAGAGTTTTTTGCCAAAAACATTCCGCACTTGGCTGAAGTTTCTATTGGTCATGCTTTGATCTCTGAATCTTTGTATTTAGGTCTAGAGAATGTTGTGAATATGTATAAGAATAAAATGAAATCTGAGTAATAATATTTGTATGGAAATTTTACACTCTAAAATACAAGGAGCAGGAACTCCCTTGATTATTTTGCATGGTTATTTTGGAATGGGAGATAATTGGAAGTCTCATGCCAATAAATTGTCGGATAATTATCAAGTTCATTTGGTTGATCAAAGAAATCATGGAAGAAGTTTTCATTCAGATGATTTTGATTATGAATTATTGGTAGAGGATTTAGAGGCTTATTTCGAATTTCATAATATTGAGAATGCAATTGTATTAGGCCATTCTATGGGGGGGAAAACTGCGATGTTATTTGCAGTAACTTTTCCAGAGAAAGTTCAAAAGTTGATAGTGGCGGATATTGCTCCAAAAAACTATCCTCCACATCATCATCAAATATTAGAGGCTTTAGATGCTGTTGATTTTTCAAAAATTACTTTAAGAACGGAAGTAGACGAAGTATTGAAACAATACATAGATGAAGTTGGAGTGCGTCAGTTTTTGTTGAAAAACGTATATCGTAAAACGAAAGAGGAATTAGATTTCAGATTTAATTTAGAAAGTTTAACAGAAAATAATAATGAAGTAGGTGCTCCGTTGCCAGCTTTTACAGAGTACGATGGAGAGGTTCTTTTCTTGAGAGGAGCCAATTCAGGCTATATTGCGGATAGTGATACTGCTTTGATTGAAGCTCATTTTTCAAAAGCTAAAATCGTTACTATCGCCAATGCAGGTCATTGGTTGCATGCTGAAAACCCGGTTGATTTTATGAATGCGCTACAAGATTTTTTGAAATCTTAGAGTGTTAGACATTTTTGCATACATTCCGTTGTTTAACTGTTTTATTGTCAGTGTTTTTGTTAACTTGTCATGAAATAACGTAATGGTATTATTTTGGTACTATTGTTTTAAAATTATTTAGAAAATGAAAACACTTATAAAAATATTAGTTACTGCGGTTGCCGTTTTGATCATATCAAAATTATTACCTTCTATACATGTTACAAATTACACTTCTGCGGTTTGGGTAGCGGCGGTTTTAGCTTTGTTGAATACATTTTTACGACCTATTTTAATTGTATTGACATTGCCTGCAACTATTTTAAGCATGGGCTTGTTTATATTTTTTATCAATGCAGGTATTGTGTTGATGGCTAGTAATATGGTAGATGGGTTTCATGTGAATGGATTTATGTCTGCTTTACTTTTTAGCTTGTTGCTATGGGGGGTAAGAGCAGTGTTGTTTTCATTGTTGCTTGAAGATGACCAAACTCCAAGAAATAGAATAAGTTAAAGATTGTTCAATTCGCAAAAAAGTATTATTTTTGCACCCAATTTTAAGGAATATAAAAGTCAAAGAATTAAGATGAATATTACAAAAGAAAGTATAGACTCGTTAAATGCTGTTGTAAAAGTTGATATTACGGCTGCAGATTACAAAGAGAAAGTAGAAACTATTTTACAAGATTACCGTAAAAAAGCTGATATCCCTGGATTTAGAAAAGGGCATGTTCCTATGGGAATGGTAAAGAAGCAATATGGTAAATCTATCATGATTGACGAGATCAATAAGATGTTGCAAGAATCTTTGAACAATTATTTAACTGAAGAGAAGTTGGATATTTTAGGAAACCCATTACCAAAGGTGAATGAGGCTTTTTCTTGGGATGCTGAAGATTTTTCTTTTGAATTTGAATTAGGTTTAGCTCCTCAGTTTGATGTTGACTTAAGCGCAAAGAAAAAAATTACTCAATACAATATTATCGCTGAAGATAGTTTGATTGATAAAGAAGTTGAGAACTTACAAACTCGTTTTGGAAATGTTATCCAAAAAGAAGAGGCTGTTGAAACTTCTAATATTACTGGTACTTTTGTAAATGCAGAAAAAGAAATCGAAAAGAAATCTACTATTGCTGTATCTGATATCAAAGGAAAAGTAAACGTGAAGAAATTTACTGGAGCTAAAGTTGGAGATGTTTTAGAATTAAAAACTAAAAACTTATTTGAAGACAGCCATAAATTAATGGGAGCTTTAGGATTGAGTCATGATGAGATTGAAGGATTAGAAATTCCTTTAACTTTTACAGTTGAAGAAATTACTGAAACTGAATTGGCTGAATTGAATCAAGAATTGTTTGACAAAATTTTCGGAGAAGGAAAAGTTGCTACAACTGAAGAGTTGAGAGCTAAGATCAAAGAAGATGCAGAAGGTCAGTTCCAACAACAATCTGAGCAACAATTATTAAATGCAGTTACTGAATACCTAGTAGAGAACACTAAGTTTGATTTACCTGCTGACTTCTTGAAGAAATGGTTGGCTACAGCTGGAGAAAACCCGATTTCTGAAGAGCAAGCGAACGAAGAGTTTGAAAAGTCTGAAAAAGGTTTACGTTACCAATTAATCGAAAGTAAAATTATGTCTGCAAACGACATCAAATTAGACTTTGAAGAGTTGAAAGAGTATGCTAAAGGATTTATCAAAGCTCAAATGGCTCAATATGGTAACTTAGATCCAGAGGAGAAAGAATTGGAAGATATCGCAAACAGAGTATTGGGTAACCAAGACGAAGCAAAGCGTTTACAAGACCAATTGGTAAGTAAAAAATTATTAGATTTCTATAAGGAAACGATCACTTTCAAAGAGAAAGAGGTTTCTTATGATGCTTTCGTAAAAGAAGTATATAAATAAGAAATCATCGCATAAAGAAAAAGCTCTAAGGGAAACCTTAGAGCTTTTTTGTTTTTAAGAGATTTTAAAAATTATTATTATCTAATAATAGGCGTAAAATATTATTTGCGCTTTTGACCTCTAGTTTTTGGTTTTTTATATTTTTTAGCCAATTCTCTTCTGTAAGAACCTCCTTGGTTGGTCTTTCTGTTTTTTTCTTTCTTTTCGTGGAAAGCAGGACCGGGGGCAAATTCTTTCGACTTTTTCTTTTGATAGGGTTTGATAACTTCAACCGGCATTTCCTCTTCCGTCATTTTTGAAGAAATTTCTACTTCCTCAGGGAAGTCGGCAATGGCTACTTTTAAATCCATCAAAGCTTCTACATTTTCTAGAATTTCTTGATCATTTTCTGTTACAAAACTGATTGCATTTCCTTCGTTTTCAGCTCTACCTGTTCTACCTATTCTGTGGATGTAATTTTCAGGGTCATCGGTAATGTCAAAATTGATTACATGAGTGATCCCTTCAATATCAATACCTCTAGCCAAAACATCAGTAGCAATTAAAATCCTGTGCAGTCCTTCTTGAAATCCTTTGATGGCTTGTAGTCTATAGTTTTGTGATTTATTTGAATGAATTACGGAAATTCCTTCACTGTCACCTGAGTTTTCTAATTCAGCAAAAAGTTTATCTGCTACCCTTTTGTTTTTTGTGAAAACCAAAGCCTTGCTAAAAGTATCTTTGTCTGAAAGTAAAAATCGAAGTAAGTTAACTTTTGTGTAAAAGTTTTTTACCTCATAAATTCTTTGTTCTATATTTTCTAAAGGTGTTCCAGAGCGTTCAATTTCTACTGTTAAAGGTGCTCTAAAAAATGTATTGATGATGTTTTTTACCTCATCCGTCATCGTTGCAGAAAATAAAATACTTTGTTTTTTCTCTGGCAACAAGTCTAAAATGGTTTCTAATTGATGTCTGAAACCTAAATTTAAAACCTCGTCCACTTCATCCAATACTAGTTTTTGAATTTTTTTCAAGTTCAGAACTTTGCTCAATCCAAGATCAATAATTCTACCCGGAGTAGCGACTAAAATATCCAAACCTTCAAAAATCAATTGCTTTTGAGTGTTGATGTTTGCACCTCCATAAACACCTCCAATTCTGGTGTTGATATAAGGAGTTAGTTCTTTAAGGGCTTCTTCAACCTGTACAACTAATTCTCTAGTAGGAACAATAATAAGAACTCTAGGGTGTTTTTGTTCTGAATATTTTAATTGCTTAAGTAGTGGAAGTAAGTAAGCATAAGTTTTACCAGTTCCGGTTTGTGCAATCCCAACAACATCTCTTCCTGAAGAAATTACAGGAAATGCCTTTGCTTGGATAGGAGTCGCATAATCGTATCCTAAATCATCAAGAGCATTTAATAAAGGTGTGTTTAGTTTTAAGTCAGAAAACCTCATAATCTTATTTTTCAATTGAGCTGCAAAGGTAATCTTAAGATTCCATACTAAAATACTTTAGCAGATAAATTAAAAGAAAGTGATAGAAAAAAGAAGAGCTCCCATTTGGAAGCTCTCAATATTTAATCTTTTCTGTTTTTTATAATTTCGTCTTGAAGTTTTCTACTCAGTTCTTGTTGTCTAACCAATGACTTTTTTTGATGTGCTTCATATTCATCTTGTGTTTCTTTCAAAATAAGTTTTGCTTCTTTGGTAACAATATTGCTATTGTTAAACTTATAAAAGAAGAAAAGAGCAACGATAAGCAACGTGATAATAATAATCCCGGCAATCAAGTTGTAATTGTTTTTATACATGCTGATGCCCATAACACTGATAGAATCCTTATTCGTATTAGCCATAGTCAATGCTTCATTCGTCTCGGCTAATTCTTTTTTCAACCTATTAATTTCTGTAAGTTGGTTGTTGTTTTCTTCATGTTTTGAATTCAATAGCTTTTTTTGATTCGCCAAAGAATCTAGAACATTCTTATGAAGCTTATTGAATTTAACTTTTGTGATTACTTTGTACTCTTTATAATTGGTAGATGTTTTTTCTAGATATATAAATTGACTATTTAAATCGCCTTTCGTTTCAAAGGGGTTTTCTAATTTCTTCTTTTGTGCATTGCTCGTTGGGATTGCAATTAGTAAGAATATATATATAAGAAGTCTTCCGTTTTTCATGGTTGTGGTTTTCTGTGTGTGTTTTGTAAATTTATATAAATCTAACGACAAAAATATGCGGTTAGTATACAAATATGCGCAAACTGTAAAATTCCATTGAAACTTTATAAAAGTTGAGTTGTTCGATCAATTTTTCTTAAAAAGAATACTAATAAAATTAAAAGTTTTGAGATTATTTTCTATATTAACCAAACGATAATTTCTAAAGAAAAGAGAGTGTTTCATTTACAAATGAATACTCAGTTTAAGGAATTACTTAGTACCTTTACAAACTATAATTAAAAAATAGAATCAAATGGATTACGGAAAAGAATTTGAAAAATACGCAACAAAACACCATGGAATAAATAGCATGCACTATGATAAAATTAGAAGTTCTGTAACTCCGTATATCATGGAAGAGCGTCAAATGAATATCACACAGATGGATGTGTTTTCTAGATTGATGATGGATAGAATTATTTTCTTGGGAACAGGAATCAATGATCAAGTTGCAAACATCATTCAAGCGCAATTGTTGTTCTTAGAGAGTGTTGATGCAAATAAAGATATCTCTATTTATATCAATTCACCGGGTGGTGGTGTTTATGCTGGATTGGGTATTTATGATACCATGCAGTTTATCAAGCCGGATGTTGCTACTATATGTACAGGTATGGCTGCTTCAATGGGAGCTGTATTGATGTGTGCGGGTGAAAAAGGTAAACGTTCTGCATTGCCGCATTCTAGAGTAATGATTCATCAACCATTAGGTGGAGCTCAGGGGCAAGCAAGTGATATGGAAATTACAGTAAGAGAAATAGGGAAGTTGAAAACAGAATTGTACGAAATTATTTCGAATCATTCTGGACAATCTATAGAAAAAGTACACGCAGATTCAGATAGAGATTATTGGATGAAAGCTGAGGAAGCGAAAGCTTATGGTATGGTTGATGAAATTTTGACTAGAAATAAATAAAAATCAATTATCGTTTGTTTTATAACAATCGCTAATGACAATTAAGGAAAGATGTCGAAAGAAGAAAATTTAGAATGTTCATTTTGTGGACGTAAAAAAGTGGAAACAGACTTGTTGATTGCAGGGATGGATGCACATATTTGCGATAAATGTATTGAACAAGCTCATGGGATAGTGCTGGAAGAGATTTTAGAAACGGAAGATGTTTCTAATGTTTCTGATCTGGAAGTTAAAAAGCCAACAGAAATAAAAGCATTTTTAGAGCAATATATTATCGGACAAGATCAGACAAAGAAAACGATGGCCGTGGCGGTTTACAATCATTACAAAAGATTGACGCAGCCTAAAGATGATAAAAATGATGTAGAGATAGAAAAAAGTAACATGATTCTAGTTGGAGAAACTGGAACTGGAAAAACATTGATTGCAAAAACAATTGCAAAAATGTTGAACGTACCTTTTTCTATTGTAGACGCAACTGTTTTAACACAAGCGGGTTATGTTGGGGAAGATGTGGAGAGTATTCTTAGTAGATTACTTCAAGCTGCTGATTATGATGTGGAAAAAGCAGAAAGAGGAATTGTATTTATTGATGAGATCGATAAAATTGCCAGAAAAGGTGATAATCCATCCATTACTAGAGATGTTTCTGGAGAAGGAGTGCAACAAGCCTTACTTAAATTATTAGAAGGTACAGTTGTAAATGTGGCTCCTAAAGGAGGTAGAAAACACCCTGATCAAAAATTTGTGGAAGTAAATACCAAGGATATATTGTTTATCGCTGGTGGGGCTTTTGCAGGTATTGAAAGAAATATTAGCAATAGATTGAACAGACAAGCGGTTGGATATTCTGCTGCAATGGCTGTGGATAATGTTGATGAAACAAACTTATTGCAGTATGTAATTCCAAGTGATTTAAAAACATTTGGTTTGATTCCTGAGATCATAGGAAGGTTGCCAGTTTTGAGTTATATGAATCCTTTGGATGCTAAAACGTTACGTTCTATTTTAACAGAGCCTAAGAATTCATTGGTAAAGCAATATACCAAGTTGTTTGAGATGGATGATGTAAAGTTTACCATTGCAGATGAAGCGCTTGATTATATCGTAGAAAAAGCTTTGGAGTATAAACTAGGAGCACGTGGCTTACGTTCTCTATGCGAAGCAATTTTGACAGATGCTATGTTTGAATTGCCAAGTTCTGAAGAAAAAGAATTCAGTGTTGATAAGGAGTACGCAGTTGCAAAACTTACCAATACAACCTTAAAAAAACTAAAAGCAGCGAGCTAATAGTTATATGTAAATTTTTAAAAAAAAGGGATTCAAATATTTTGAATCCCTTTTTTTACGCGAAAAATGAAACTTTCACAACTTGTGTTAAGTTTTCGCTATGAAAATTTGCAAAGAATTCTTTTTAATGGATAATCTTAGTTATTTTTGTTTTTCAACTTTTTTGAAAATTAAATGATTTTAAGAAGTACCATAGACCGTGTTTTTGAAACTGCTCGAGTAGAGGAGGTGATCGGTGAATTTGTTACTTTAAAAAAAGCGGGTAGTAATTTTAAAGGATTGAGTCCGTTTACAGATGAGAAATCACCTTCTTTTATGGTGTCTCCTGTCAAACAGATTTGGAAAGATTTTAGTACCGGAAAGGGCGGGAATGCTGTTACCTTTTTAATGGAACACGAGCACTTCTCTTACCCAGAAGCCATAAAATATTTGGCTAAAAAGTACAATATTGAAATTGAAGAAGAGGAGCAGTCAAATGAGCAAAAGGAAGCTGCTGATGAAAGAGAAAGCATGTATGTGGTTTCTAACTTTGCCAAAGATTATTACCATGATGTTCTGTTAAATAATCCAAAAGGGAAAGCCATTGGATTGAGTTATTTTAAGGAACGTGGTTTTTCTGATGAAACGATTAAAAAGTTTGAATTAGGGTATAATTTAGATGAATGGTCTGCTTTCACGGATACTGCCATCAGAAAAGGTTACGACATAGATTATATGTCGAAAACCGGACTTACCATTGTAAAGGAAAGTGGCAAACAATTTGACCGTTTCAAAGGTCGTGTGATGTTTCCGATCCATAGTATGAGTGGTCGAGTTCTCGGATTTGGAGGGCGAATTTTAAAAGCAGATAAAAAAGCAGCCAAGTATCTAAATTCTCCTGAGAGTGATATTTACCATAAGAGTAAAGTGCTTTATGGAATTTATCATGCCAAACAAGCCATCTCTAAAGAGGATACTTGTTATTTAGTTGAAGGGTATACAGATGTTATCTCAATGAACCAAGCGGGTGTGGAAAACGTGGTGGCTTCTTCTGGTACTGCCTTGACTCCAGATCAAATTCGTTTGGTAAAGAGGTTGACGCCTAACATTACTGTATTGTTTGATGGTGATGCAGCAGGAATAAGAGCTTCCATGCGTGGAATTGATTTGATATTAGAACAAGGAATGAATGTTCGTGTTTTGATATTTCCCGATGGTGATGACCCTGACAGTTTTTCGAAAAGAGTTTCTACAGAGGAACTAAAAGAATATTTAAAAAGTAATTCTAAAGATTTTATAAACTTCAAGGTATCTCTTCTGATGGAAGAGGCTGAAAATGATCCTATAAAAAAGGCAAACTTGATTCGAGATATTGTGACGAGCATCTCAAAGATTCCAGATAATATTCAGCGCGAAGTATACGTTCAGGAATGTTCTAGAATTATGGAGATTTCAGAGACTGTACTATTCAATGAGTTGGCACAGATTTCTAAAAAAATAGAAAGAGAGGCTTATCAAAAAGAACAGCAGCAAATAAGAAAGGCTGAGCGAGAGAATCAAAGGTTACACAAAACTGACTCCCGAGGACCTAGAGTTGAGGGTGGTGACCAAAGGCGAGACTCTAGAGAACCTTCCTTAATGTCTAGAGCGCAAAGAAAGGCTAGTGAAAAAGCTGGTTTAGCGGCAAAGAAAAATGCACCAAAGGAAATCAACACCTTAGAGTTGTATGAACGTGAAATCATTAAAATTTTACTGATTTATGGTAACAACCAGGTTGAGTTTATAGATTGGATTGAAGAAGTAAATGAGTTTGGTATTGTGAAAATGGTTAAGGATGAATATTCTAATATTGTTTCTCAAGAGTTGTATTTGCAATTGCAAGATGATGAAGTAGAGTTTTCACATACTATTTTTCAAAAAATATATGTCGAGATCATCAACAAGTTAAACGTTGAACAAAATATTTCTATCGAAGAATTGACAAGTCATCAAGATGCCGAAATTTCTCAAACTGTTACGGATATATTGATGGATGATGAAAAGCATATTCTTAGTGATTGGGAAAGTAAGGATATCGTTGTAACCGCAAAAGATGAGGTGTTGCCAAAAATGGTAACAGATGCCATTTTGAACTTGAGAAGAGTTTTGATTGAAAGAAAAATCAAGGACCTTACAGCGGAACTTGCAGAAGGAAAGAGTAGAGAATCTTCTCTTGAAATGGTGGTCGACTATACTTCCCTAAAAACAAAACTCTTTGAGAAACTAAATAGAATTTTGTAATTAATTTCTTTTTTCTAATTCAATTACTTCTAAGTTTTTTATCTCTTCTTTGTCAATTTCAAATCGCAACATTGTAATTCCTGTTTTTATGGACTGAGGTTAGGAGTAGTTAATGATTTTTAAATTGAGAGTTTCCAAGGCTACTATTTATATTTTGGTTGTATAAATGTGAAATATAAGGAAAAACACACCTTTTATTAGTTGTTGTTACATATTCGTTTAAGTTGTACGGGTGAATTCGTTTTTTTTTTTATGTTTAAATTGCGTTCAATAAATGTTGTGAAAACCGATTGCTATGAAAAGTAAAGTTGAGTTTTTTGAAAATTTAAGAATCTTTTTGAAACGGAAATCATGATAGATGTTTTGTTAAATATATGTCTTAAGATGTATAAAAATTAATGTTATTATGAGTAAATTTAAAAGTTTGGGGGTAAAATCTAATGGAGTATTGTTATTTCGTAAAGAAAGCAAACAGCATGGTCTGGAAGAGTTCTCAGCGGTTTCAGCTGATCAATTGCTCATGACCCGTGGAGGTCAAGGGAAGTCATTACCAGCAGGGAAAGAAGGGATTCAACCTGCTGGGGTAGGAGGTACAGGAGTAGGACCTGGATTTCAACCGGGAAGTGGTCTAGTACAAGGTGCATATAATCTAATGGGTAGTATTACTACAGTAACTTCTAATGCCTACAGTTCTGTTACGGAAATGGTTGCTTCAGCGTGGAGTAGTGCTTGGGACAATGCCGAAACTACATATACTATTATTGATGCTGCAAGTTCCGTAAGTGCTCCTCCGGGACCTGGCGCTTTTATGCTTAATACTACAAGAGCAGATGGGGGGACGTTTAAGCAAATAAACGATTCTACGAAAGTAGGTTCAAGTGGTAAACACTATCCTACTAGATAATTAATTTTGTTTTAATTGATGAGTAGTAAAAGAAATATACTACTCATCATATATCAGTATAATTATAGAATGTCTTTTGTAAAAGCTCTTTTCTTTACGACTCTGATTGTTATATATATTCTGTTTACAAAAATAATTTCGACTATAAATGTCTCGTTTTTTAATGGGAATCTTTTTTTGAAAGATTTTTTTGAAAACAGTTATTATTACATTGGATTGTTGTTAGTTATCAACTTGAATGGGGGGGGGAATGAAATACCAAGCTTATTTGAAATTAAAACCAGGGAAAAGATGGGGCAAGTTTTTTGCTTCTCTCTAATTCTGTTCGTTTGTGTGTATATATTGATTCCTTCTTTATTGAACTTTTCTTTATTTATTTATAAAGATGAAGAGTTGATTTTGCAACATTATGAAGCTTCTACATTCCATTTGATTGGACTATTGGTTGTTGGACCAGTTTTTGAAGAATTATTTTTTAGACAAATTATGGTTCAACAGTTTCAGATGAGGTATGGTGATATAAGAGCAGTGTTTTTATCTTCTTTTCTTTTTTCAATAATGCATTTTCCTAGATACGGAGATTTACCTATGCTTTTTGTGTTTGGTATTTTGGCAGCATACATTTATTTGAAAACAAAGAATGTTTTTATAACTATTGGAATTCATTCTTTGATAAATTTATATACGGTGTTACACCTTAAAAATCCCATGCCAATATTAAGGTGGTTAAATCATTATTATGAAATTCCAGGATTTTGGTTTTATTATACCATTGGATTTTTATTCTTATTATGCACATGTTATTATTCTATCCGCTTTATAAATGAGTATCATGAAAAGTATATTAGTCAATAAAGAAGAGTTATTTGTTTTTCATTTTTATGATAATTATCTAGAAATAGAAAGAAAAGGAAGGTTAACACTAAATATTTTATATGAAGATGTGGTAAGGTGTGAATTAAAAAAGGGAGAAACTCAAATTACTGGTACCCTACTTGTTGGTTTTTTTGTCTTGGTTTTACAACTTATTCCAGGAATTCCAAAAAAAATATTTAAGGAGCATGACCAATTGCTTATACAATTAAAAAACAAAAAAACACTAAGCTATCAAATAAGTAGAAATATTGATAGAATTAAAATAAACAAGGTTGTAAATAGTATAAAAATGAACACCTTTAAATTTAAGTAATTCTTCAAGAAATATTTCCCGAAAATTGGTAACATTAATCCTGCCTGTAGTAGTGAAGAATAGTTTAACTCTAGTTTTAACCAAATTATTAAACGACAACTTAAACTAGTTGTTACGTTTTTTATTGCTGTTTTATCTTGTTTGAGAGTCCTTAAACAAGATGAAAACTACATTGCCGATTGCATGTAGAATTAAAAAAAATAAACATGTTTGAAATATGAAAAATGATATAGAAAACATTGATATAGCAAACAAAATAGAATACAAAAAAGTTGAAGTATTGTCTGTGAAAAATTTTATTGTCTTAAAAATTATGAGTTTAGGGGGTTATTCATTTTGGTGGGTTTATAAATGTTGGGTTTTCTTTAGATGTAAGGATAATTTGGATATAACACCACCGTTGAGAACTATATTTTTGTTTAGTCTGTTCGAGAAAATACAAAATTACTCAAAATTAAAAGGCTATAAAAAAAACTTTTTTTCTTTGGGGTATTTTGTAGGTTTTATAGTATTAGTTGTTTTTAATAAACCTTTAACATGGCATATAGTTTAATTTCATTACTACACATTTTTATTCTTATCCCTGCATTAAAAGCGATGAGTTTTGGGCTTAAAAATGATGAAAATTTTATTATTATTGAAAATAAAAGATTCAATATGCGTCAAAACTTTATTATTGGAATAGGAATGGTTTTTTGGATTTTCGTTCTAAACAATATTATAGTAACTAAGTAAAAATTGCCAGAAACAAGTTCACATATAGAAGAAATAATAGGTAAAAAACCCAATTGGTTAATTAGATTAGGGATAGGTGGTATGCTGTTGATGTTGTTGACTTTGCTGTTTGTTGCATGGTTGGTAAAGTATCCTGATATTATTACTGCTTCTGTTTATATTAG
>NZ_JAQWGB010000036.1 GCF_029238425.1 Flavicella sp. | reverse complement strand
TTACTTTATTAAAAAGGCTTTACCTGATTTAAAGAGAATAAAATATTCTATAGAACCTGAAAACACCAAATTATCTAAGGAGCTTTTTTTAGCTGGAGATACGTTATTGAATGGCTCTTTAAACGCTGCAATGATTTCAGGAGAAAAGGCAGCACTTGGTGTGGTAGCAGAGATTGTAAAAAGATCGGAAGAAAAGGATGTGTCAGAAGTTTTAATTCATTAGAATTCAGTATAGCTACATCATTTTTTAGTACTACTTTTGTCATCCGTAATATTTTGAAACCCAAATATATTTTTGATGAAAAGTACTCAGTCAATTTTATACATGATATTTAGTGTGATTGCTTTCTCACTAATGAATACAGTGGTGAAGTATTTAAATGATTTTAGCGCTTACCAGTTACTTTTATTTAGATCTGTAGGGACTCTTTTCTTTACTATTCCATTATTGGTGAAAGCCAAGGTTTCCATTTTAGGGAATAATAAAGTGTTACTACTTTCAAGAGGATTAGCTGGTGTTGTTTCATTAACTTGTTTTTTTCAGTCATTGAATTATTTGGCTTTAGGAACGTCCGTTTCTCTTAGGTATACCTCCCCTATATTCGCTGCGATTTTTGCTTTTGTCTTCTTGAAAGAAAAAATAAAACCTATTCAGTGGTTTCTGTTTTTGGTTGCCTTTTCAGGAGTATTGATCATAAAAGGATTTGGAGGAAATGTAAATACCATTGGTTTGGCTTTTATCATGATGTCTGCTATTTCTCTTGGGTTGATTTTTGTGCTGATACGTAAAATGGGAAATAATGAGCACCCACTTGTAATCATAAATTATTTTATGGTGATGGCATTTGTTTTTGGTGGTCTTATGTCTATCAATATTTGGAAAAATCCTACGCCCGAAGAGTGGGCCATGTTATTGAGTTTAGGTGTTTTTGGTTATGTAGGTCAGTTGTATTTAACCAAAGCGTTTCAATCTGATGAGACAAGTGTTATTGCTCCTTTAAAATATTTGGAGGTGATTTTTATGCTTGTCATAGGAGCTTTTTGGTTTGACGAGGTTTATAATTTATGGACTCTGTTAGGGGTGTTTTTAATTATGGTAGGTTTGGTGTATAATATCTATTTAAAAAAGAGTCAACGTTAACTCAACCAGCCTTCTCTGTCTAAACTTCTGTATTGAATCGCTTCAGAAATATGATGCGGTAAAATAGAAGTTGCATTTTCTAAATCAGCTATGGTTCTGCTCACTTTTAAGATTCTATCATAAGCTCTAGCAGATAGATTTAATTTTTCCATGGCGGTTTTCAAGAGCTCTTTGGAAGTGCTATCCAAAACACAGAATGAGCGAATTTGCTTAACAGACATTTGAGCGTTATAGTGCGTGTTTTTCAAGTCGTAAAATCTTTTTGTTTGTTGAGTTCTGGCCTGTATTACCCGTTCTCTAATGGTGTTACTAGGTTCTCCAGTTCTAAGTTCGGTTAATTTTTCAAAAGGCACTGGTGTCACTTCTACATGGATATCTATACGATCTAAAAGGGGGCCAGATATTTTTCCTAAATAGCGTTGCATTTCATGTGGAGAGGAACTCATGGGGCTATCTGGGTCATTGAAAAAACCACTCGGACTTGGGTTCATACTAGCCACCAACATAAAACTACTAGGGTAGGTTACCGTAAATCGAGCCCTAGAAATAGTTACCTCCCTGTCCTCTAATGGTTGTCGCATTACCTCTAATACCGTTCGTTTAAATTCTGGCAATTCATCTAAAAACAATACGCCATTATGCGATAAGGAAATCTCTCCTGGTTGTGGATATTGACCTCCTCCAACAAGAGCCACGTCGGAAATCGTATGATGAGGAGAACGGAATGGCCTTTCATTCATCAATCCGAAATTATCTTTTGTTTTACCTGTAACCGAGTGAATTTTGGTTGTCTCCAAAGCTTCTTCCATTGTCATTGGTGGTAAAATACTGGGCAATCTTTTTGCTAACATCGTTTTACCAGAACCCGGAGGGCCAATTAAAATAATATTATGTCCACCCGCAGCAGCAATTTCCATACATCTTTTTATAGATTCCTGTCCCTTAACATCCGAAAAATCAAACTCAGGATTGTCTAGCGTTTTATTCATTTCTTCCTCTATATTGATGTTCGTTTCTATAAGTTTAGATTTACCATCAATAAAAGAAATGAGTTCTGTGATATTTTCTATTCCATATACTTTAAGTCCTGAAACAATGGCAGCCTCATTGGCATTCTGTTTGGGGAGAATAAATCCTTTAAAGCCTTCTTTTTGAGCTTGTATGGCAATAGGCAAAGCTCCTTTTATGGGTTGTAAACTTCCATCAAGTGAAAGTTCACCCATGATGATATAATCTTCTAAAAAATTGGAAGTTATTTGATTGGAGGCAGCTAATATTCCTATGGCTAACGTAAGATCATATGATGAACCTTCTTTTCGTAAATCTGCGGGTGCCATATTGATGGTTATTTTTTTACCAGGCAACTTGTATCCAATATTATTCAAAGCAGCAGAAATTCGATAACTACTCTCCCTTACCGCATTATCTGGCAAGCCTACCAAATGATATCCAATTCCTTTGTCGATATTTACTTCCACAGTAATCGTGGTGGCTTCAATACCGAATACGGCAGAACCAAAAACTTTTGTTAGCATAGTAGATTTTTTAGCAATTTTTTTACTCTTAGGTTGCCCTCGTGGCACAACTAAAAGTTCCTTTTCTATTAAAGATAGCGAATTTTTAAATTATAAAATAGAAGAAAAAAAGATTAAAACTTGAATCATATGGTTATTTAGAAGACATAAATCCCAATAAAAAACTAACTTAGCCACAGAATAAATCATCTCAAAAAGCACCTTCATGAATAAGAGAATTACTCTTAAAGAAATTGCCAAAGAATTCAATGTTTCCATTGCTACTGTATCAAAGGCTTTAAAAGATAGCCATGATATAAGTACTGGGATGCGCAAGAAAATTCAAGAGTACGCAAATGAGAAAGGGTATATGCCAAATATTTATGCTTTGGGGTTGAAAAAATCAAAGACCAAAACAATTGGTCTTATCCTTCCAAATATTTTGAATAGGTATTTTGCCAAAGTTTTTAGTGGAGTAGAGCGAGTTGCTAATAAGCATGGATATAATGTAATTATTTCTATCTCTCATGATAGCAATGCAAAGGAAGTTGAGGCAACTAATTATTTTTTAAAAGGTACTGTTGATGGTTTTATTGTTTCTCTTGCAGAAGAAACTCAGAAATTGCAAGAGTATAATCATTTTAAAGGAGCCAAGAAGTATGGGGTAGATATGGTGATGATGGATCGGGTAACTGATGAGGTTTTATGTGATAAAGTAATTGTTGATGATTTAAACGCGGCGCATGAGGCGACCTCTTTTTTTATCAATAATGGCAGAAAGCATATTGCAATTGTATCGATTATCAGTCATACTAGTGTTGGTAAACTTAGAATCCAAGGTTATAAAGATGCACTCAAAGAAAATAATCTCTTGGTTGATGAGAATTTGATTTTAAGAATTGGTAAAAATGATGATTTAGAAACGCTGTTAAAAATTGTTCTTGGGAGCAGAAAAGTGGATGCCGTACTTTGTTTAGAAGAATCGGCTACCATAGATACTTTAGAAATTTTAAAAAAAGGGGGCTATACAATCCCTTCGGATATTTCAATGATTGGATTTACCAATGGAGAACTAGCTCAGCACGCTACTCCTAGGGTTACCACGGTAAGTCAACATGGAGTTTATATGGGAGAGCAGGCAATGCAATTTTTAATTGATAGGTTGAGTGCGGATGATGACGATTCAGTTTTGCATCCAAGAACTAAAACCATCAAGACAAATATTATGGAAAGGGAATCTACTATTAGAGTGGAATAGTAGAAAAAATGAATCCTATAAGTAAATAAAAAAAGCATTCATTATTGAGTTTCCTCCTAATGAATGCTTTTTTATGTTGAGCCCAATGGGGCTATTATTTTCTCTTGATTACTTTTTGAACAGCAGCAACAATTGCTTTGTCGTTCAATCCGTATTTTTCCATCAATTGAGCAGGAGTACCAGACTCACCAAAACTATCATTCACAGCAACAAATTCTTGTGGAATAGGATTGTTTTTTGCTAAAACACCAGAGATGCTTTCTCCTAAACCACCCATAAAGTTGTGCTCTTCCGCAGTAACAATACATCCTGTTTTTGCAACAGATTCTAATACTGCAGCCGCATCTAAAGGCTTTATGGTGTGCATATTTAAAACTTCAGCAGAAATACCAAGTTCTTCTAATTGCTCAGATGCTTGTAAAGCTTCCCATACCAAATGTCCAGTCGCAACGATAGTTACATCAGCACCTTCAGTCAATTGAATTGCTTTTCCAATTACAAATTTATTTTCGTGTTCAGTTTCTGTATGCTTAGGCATGTAAATAGGCACTACAGGACGACCAAAACGTAAGTAAACTGGACCTTCGAATTCGGCGATTGCAATAGTAGCAGCCTCAGTTTGGTTGTAATCACAAGTATTGATTACAGTCATTCCTGGTAACATTTTCATCAAACCAATGTCTTCTAAGATTTGGTGTGTCGCTCCATCTTCTCCTAAAGTCAAACCTGCGTGAGATGCACAAATTTTTACATTTTTATCAGAGTAAGCAACCGACTGACGAATTTGATCATAAACTCTACCTGTAGAAAAGTTTGCAAAAGTACCCGTAAAAGGAATTTTACCACCAATCGTTAATCCAGCAGCAATTCCGATCATGTTTGCTTCAGCAATACCAATTTGGAAAAACCTGTTCGGGTTCTCTTCAATGAATTTATCCATTTTCAAAGAACCAATCAAATCAGCACATAATGCTACTACATTTGGGTTTGTTCTTCCTAATTCTGCCAAACCAGCTCCAAAACCAGAACGCGTATCTTTTTTTTCAGTGTATGTGTATTTTTTCATTTCTAGAATTTAGTAGTCACCTACGGTTTCTGGGTTTTGAGAGAGCCCAATTTCTAATTGTTCATCATTAGGAGCTTTTCCATGCCAAGCATGTGTGTGCATCATAAAATCAACTCCATTACCCATTACTGTGTGCAACAAGATACAAACGGGTTTCCCTTTGCCTGTTTTTGATTTAGCCTCTTTCAATCCTGCAATGACAGCTTCTAAATCATTTCCTTTTTCAACATGTAGAACATCCCATCCAAAAGCAGAAAATTTAGCCTCTAAATCGCCCATGTTCAAAACATGATCCGTAGAACCGTCTATTTGCTGCCCATTAAAATCAATTGTTGCAATTAGATTGTCCACGTTTTTTGCAGCTGCATACATGATTGCTTCCCAATTTTGACCTTCTTGTAATTCACCATCACCGTGTAAGGTATATACAAGATTAGAATCGTTGTTAAGTTTTTTTGCTTGTGCAGTTCCAATTCCAACAGACAAACCTTGTCCCAAAGAACCAGAAGCAATTCTAACACCTGGTAACTCTTCATGGGTTGTAGGGTGTCCTTGCAAACGAGAATTTAGCAAACGAAATGTTCCAAGTTCTTCCACTGGGAAATAATCTCTATGTGCTAAAACACTATAAAATACTGGTGAAATATGACCGTTTGACAAGAAAAAAACATCTTCGTTTTTTCCATCCATGTCAAAGGTTCCATCCTTAAGTTCCATCACTTCGTTATACAAAGCAACTAGGAATTCTGTACACCCTAAAGAACCTCCAGGGTGACCAGAATTTACTTTATGAACCATTCTCAAAATATCTCTACGAGTCTGAGAAACAAGATCATTTAGTTTTTGAATTTCCATATTAGTTTCCTTTCGCGTAATCTTTTAAGAATTGTGCCAATCCACTATCTGTTAAAGGGTGTTTTAACAATCCTTCAATAGAAGATAAAGGACCTGTCATTACATCAGCTCCTAATTTAGCACAGTTGATTACATGCATTGTATGTCTCACAGAAGCAGCTAAAATTTCAGTATCAAAATTGTAGTTATCATAGATCAATCTGATTTCTTCGATTAAGTTCATCCCATCTGTAGAAATATCATCCAAACGACCTAAGAAAGGAGAAACATAAGTAGCTCCTGCTTTAGCAGCTAATAAAGCTTGACCAGCAGAAAAAACTAAAGTTACATTGGTTCTAATTCCTTTTGAAGAGAAATATTTACACGCTTTTACACCGTCTTTAATCATTGGTAATTTTACCACAATTTGAGGGTCTAAGGCAGCCAAAGCTTCTCCTTCTTTTACCATTCCTTCAAAATCTGTAGAGATTACTTCTGCAGAAACGTCTCCGTCTACTGCTTCGCAAATATCTAAATAATGTTGTAAAATGTTTTCTTGACCAGTGATTCCTTCTTTCGCCATCAAAGATGGGTTTGTTGTAACACCATCTAATACTCCTAAGTCTTGAGCTTCTTTAATTTGTTCAAGATTTGCTGTGTCGATAAAAAATTTCATTCTTTTTGTATTTAATTTTGATCGGTTTTATTTTTTGAACCCGATTCGATTTATTAATTGTTTTTTTTGTCCCAAAGGTTTTCCATTTCTTCCAAAGTTTTTCCTTTGGTTTCTGGGACATATTTCATGATAAAGAACATAGCTATCAAACTCATGATTCCATAAATCCAATAGGCAAAACCATGATTGAATTTTTCTGTTAGGTAAGAGTTGTCGTTCATCATAGGGAATGTAAGTGATACCAAGTAGTTGGAAATCCATTGCGCAGCAACTGCCACTGCGAGGGCTCTTCCTCTAATTTTATTTGGAAAAATTTCTGCCAATAAAACCCATGCGACAGGTCCCCAACTTACTGCAAAACTTGCCACATATAACATCATGCAGAAAAGAGCAACATAACCAGAAGCACCTGCAAAGAATACAAATCCTAAAGAAAGCATAGCAATAGCCATTCCTAAGGCTCCAATAATCATTAAAGGTTTTCTTCCGTATTTATCAACTGTTTTTACCGCGATAATCGTAAACAAGAAGTTTACAATACCCACAATAATTGTCATCAATAAAGCACTATCCGTTCCCGAGGAAATGGTTTTGAAAATTTCTGGAGCATAGTATAATACCACGTTTATTCCAACAAATTGTTGGAAAACAGAAATCAATACTCCAATCACAATCACAAGCCATCCGAAAGATAGAATGTGACCTGAAGTAGTTTCGTTCATAGAAGCTTTGATCTCTTCTAAGATTGTTTTTCCTTCTTCCTCTCCGTTTACTTTTGTCAATACTTGCAACGCTTCTTCAGGTTGATTTCTCAGCATCAAAGATCTTGGGGTGTCAGGAACTAAGAATAATAAACCTAAGAATAACCCAGCTGGAATTACTTCAGAGGCAAACATCCATCTCCATCCGATCGAATTTAACCATTCATCAGATCCTCCTCCTTTTGAAATAAAGTAGTTTACAAAATAGACCACCATAAAACCACCTACAATAGCAAGTTGGTTGAAGGATACTAGTTTTCCACGACTGTCTGCAGGTGCAATTTCTGCAATGTATAAAGGTGATAACATAGAAGCCAATCCAACTCCAATTCCCCCAATGATTCTGTATACAATAAATACGGTAGATAAGGTATGGTCACCTTCTCCGATCGGAGAAATAAACATTTCAGGCATCGCAGATCCTAAGGCCGAAATAAGAAATAATATTGCAGCTAAAATCAGTCCCTTTTTTCGTCCTAGTTTTTTACTTACAATACCACCAAAAACACCACCGATTACACAACCGATCAATGCGCTAGAAACTAAAAATCCTTTAAAGGCGCTTGCGGCCGTTTCACTAAGTCCTTTAGGTATTACGAAAAAATGATCTAATGATCCAACCGTACCAGAGATTACTCCAGTATCATAACCAAATAGTAGTCCACCTAAAGTAGCTACTAAGGTTAGTTTTAAAAGGTAACTAGAATTTGTTTTGCCCATGTTTTTTATAGTTTAAGATGTTTTGGTTGTTTTGAATAAAAAAAGTGGGTGATCACATGTATCACCCACTTGGAACTTATATGTTTTCGTTCACAATATTTTCAAATAGTTCTTGCTTACCGCTAATGCTTGGCAATTCACCATTCTCCTTAGCAATAGAGTACAAATCTTCAAAAGATAATTTTCCTTCTTCAAATTCTTTTCCTTTTCCAGAGTCGAAAGAACTGTAACGGTTTTCTCTTAAATCAGCGTATTTAGATTCTCTCATAATTTTGTCAGCAACAATCAATCCTCTTGCAAATGTATCAGCACCTCCAATATGGGCTAAGAATACATCTTCTAAGTCCGTTGAGTTTCTTCTGATTTTTGCATCAAAGTTGACTCCACCACCTTTTAAACCTCCAGCTTGTAAGAAAATTAACATTGCTTCAGCAGTTTCTTGGATATTGTTCGGGAACTGGTCTGTATCCCATCCGTTTTGATAATCACCTCTGTTGGCATCAATACTACCTAACATACCAGCTTGAGCAGCTACATCCATTTCATGTTGCATTGTATGACTCGCTAAAGTTGCGTGGTTTACTTCAAGGTTGATTTTGAAATCATCTTGTAAGTTATGTTTGTTTAAGAATCCAACAACTGTTGCAGCATCAAAATCGTACTGGTGCTTTGTAGGCTCCATTGGTTTTGGCTCAATAAAGAAGTTTCCTTTGAATCCTTTACCTCTGGCATAATCTTTAGCCAATCCTAAAAATTGTCCCATATGGTTCAATTCACGTCCCATATCAGTATTTAATAAAGACATGTATCCTTCACGTCCTCCCCAGAATACGTAGTTCTCACCACCCAATTCCATTGTTGCATCTAAGGCTAATTTAATTTGTCCACCTGCTCTGGCAACTACATCAAAATTTGGGTTTGTAGAAGCTCCATTCATGTATCTTGGGTTAGAGAAACAGTTTGCTGTACCCCATAATAATTTAACGCCAGAAGCTGCTTGTTTTTCTTTCAAATAAGCAACGATTTCTTTCAAACGAGCTTCAGATTCTTCGAAAGTAGCTCCTTCCTGAATCAAGTCAAAATCATGGAAACAGTAATAATCAAATCCCATTTTTGTGATAAATTCAAAAGCAGCATCTGCTTTTTCTTTTGCAGCTTGCACTGGATCAGCATTTTGATCCCATTCAAAGTTTTGTGTTCCTGGTCCAAATGGATCAGATCCTTGTCCACAGAAAGTATGCCAATATGCTATAGAAAACTTAAAGTGCTCTCTCATAGTTTTTCCTGCGATTACTTGATCTGGGTTGTAGTATTTATACGCTAAAGGATTTTTTGAGTCTTTTCCCTCAAATTTAATTTCTCCAATTCCTTTGAAGTACTCCTTACTTCCGATTGTTAACTTTGACATATCTGTATGAATTTATATTTATTATTTGTTTTTTAATAAGATTTCTAGTTCTGTTTTCCAGTTGTTATATGCTTGCTCATAAGGAGCTTTATTTTTCAAAGGCATATAGGTCATCACATGATCGTTTTGAGTGATATTATCTCCAAATTTTTTGAAGTCACCATCCGTTAAACCGGCGGCTCTTGCAGCTCCCACGGAACCTGTAGTATTGTAGATTTCTATTTCATGACCAATCAGTGTTGCGACAGTGTTTGAAAATATTTCAGAACGAAATAAATTGTCATTTCCAGCACGGATCACATTGATCACTGCATTGTCATTTTTTAAGATATCCATTCCATAAACAAATGAAAAAGCAATCCCTTCTAAGGCTGCTCTGTACATATGTCCGTCTGAATGTTTGTTGAAGTTGAGGTTGCAATATTGAGAACCTACATTTTTATTATTTAAAATTCTTTCTGCTCCGTTTCCAAAAGGAATCACCACAAGTCCATCTGAACCTACAGGAACTTCTCCTGCTTTGTTGTTCATTTCTTCATAACTATTTGCAGCTAAATTATCTTTCATCCAACGGTACTGAATTCCCGAACCATTGATGCACATTAATTTACCTAGAATTTGGTTGTCTTTGGCATAATTTACATGAGCAAAATTATTTATTCTAGAAGATTCTTTTGATTTCTTTGAGTTGGTTACAGCATAAATTACCCCAGAAGTACCTCCTGTGGCTGCAACTTCACCATGATTGAATACATTTAAAGAAAGAGCATTGTTTGGTTGGTCTCCCGCTCTGTAATTTACGGTAGCACCTACCGGAATACCTGATGCTTCCGAACCTTCTGTGTTCACAGCCCCTTGGTCGCTGAAATTCTCAACAATATCAGGAGTTAGAGATGGGTCAATTCCGTAGTAATTAAGAAGGAAATCTGCGACAGAATCAGATTCATAATCCCATAAAATCCCCTCAGATAAACCGTTTTTAGTGGTGTTAAAAACACCTGTAAGTTTGAAAGCGATATAATCTCCAGGTAACATATACTTGTAGATTTTATCATAGGTTTCTTTTTCATTGTCAAGAACCCACTTTAGTTTAGAAGCTGTAAAGTTTCCAGGAGAGTTTAGTAATTTATCAGCACAAATATCCTTTCCGATACCATTAAAAGCATCGTTTCCTATATTCACGGCACGACTGTCGCACCAAATAATTGAATCACGTAACGGAGTTCCTTGCTTGTCAACCACAACCAATCCATGCATTTGATATGAAATTCCAATTCCTGTTATTTTTGAAGCATCTATTTTAGATTCCTTGATCGCTCTTTTAGAAGCAATACAAGCATATTTCCACCAAGTGTCAGGATTTTGTTCTGCCCAATCAGAATGGATCGCATTAATTTCCATTTCGTTTTCTGGTTCATGAACCGCCGCTAAGTTTTCTCCTGTGGCTGCATCAACAATTGCTACTTTCACTGAAGAGCTTCCTATGTCAAATCCTATATAATACAATGCGAATATTTTTAAAGTTAGTAGGTCAAAATTATACTATACT